>NZ_KV808499.1:0-4472 GCF_001812305.1 Staphylococcus sp. HMSC056G08 | reverse complement strand
GGTAAAAAAATAATAAGGGTACGGTGGTGTACCCTAAAGCTATTGATTTCTTAAGTGGAAATAATTTTACAATTCATCATAAACAGTATTGTGAATTTCAAGCTCTAAAACTTTATTGTCAGCGTCGATATAAAAGTCGCTATTGTAATTTATTTTGTTTACTTTTAACACTCCGCCATTATCTCTTACATACAACGCTACATCGTCGTCTTGGTCGATAATTACTAGGGTGTTCTCGTTTGTAAGAACTTCGTGTTCTCCGTCATACTTTACTTTAATAAGCCAATCGTTAAATTTCATTTTGATCATTCCTTTTTATTCTTATAAATATCTATAATGTGTTAAAATAAATATGCGGGTGAAACCGCAGTGAAAACCCCTCTATTTACTAAAATTTATACCAGCTTCTTTTGCTCCCACGCTATATAGAAGCTGGTATTTTTAAATTGATTTTGGTATAATTAAAACTCTCCTAAAATAGGTGGATTTATAAACATCTCCCATTTTTTGAAAGTAGACTGCAAAACCTCGGCTATTAATATCATTAGTAGTTGAGTTTTTTGTATTACATACACTACGCTTCTTGTTCATTTTGCTCCAATTTATTAGCTATTTCTATTAACTTCTCTCTTATTTCTCTAACTGTTTGGTCTTCACTAAATACATAGCTGAAAGGTATACCTGACTCTGTCTCAGCATAAATGGTAACTAAATCTCTATAATTGTTATAAGTTAATGTATAATTTTTAATTTTCATATCATTTCACCTTTTACGTCTACTTATGTAGGCGTTATTTTTATACCAATTCGCCCCATAGTGGAGGGGTAAAAAAATAGGGCAAGTGAATGCCCTGTTATTATTAATCGAAAGGCTCTACTACATCTAATAATTGTTATCAAGATAATCTTTTAATTTTTTTATAGCTGTTTCTTTGTTTATTATCTCATTTTCTAAAGCATTTTCTGTATTGATTGCCAATCTTACAAATTCTGAATATTCATTATTCGAAATATTGTTTATTATATTTGAATTACTAGTATCACTATTTTCAGAAACCTTTTTCACACCATTATAAGTTAGATATAGAGCAGGGGACCAAACCGCTGCAGTAGTTTTAGCTCCTACACCCATCATTTTATTACCTGTCCTTTGCAATTCTTCACCTAAGCGTTCTACTTTTTTAGCCCTTGTTATAGTTTTTAAAAATTTATCTGTCGGGTATTGGTGTCTGATAATTATATTAACATTGAATTCAATTTCTTTTTTAATTTTATCGTTGTGAGGATCATTTTTTGTTGTATCTAACGATTTGATTAATTCGTTTATTTTCTGAAAATTATCTTCGTTTACAATACTAATATCTATCTTAGTTATATCATCGTATACTTCTTTTCCAGGATTTTCTAGTTGAACACTTTTAATAATATACGGTCTAATATATACATATTTCTCAAATTGCTTTAGTTTTGAAAATTCATTTAAAATCTTTTTCTTTTTCTCAATATCATATTTATCATAAATGTTGACTACATTTTTAGGTAAATGCATTTTAAACTCAGGTTCATAACTCAATTTTTCTTTTAAAGTTAGTTTCATAAATACTCTCCTTTTTAGTTTTGTTTAAAATAGTTTTTGACTTGTTATAATGTGACTTATAGTTTTATAAAACTATTTTTCCTACTACTTTCAAATCATTAAATGAACTTACTGTAATGTCTTCGTACTTCGGATTTAAAGAGATGAGTTTAAGATATTCTGGGTAAATATCCACACGTTTGATAAAGCTTGCGCCATCAAGAACTACTAATGCGATCGTTCCGTCCTTAATGTTAGTTTCTCTTTTAATAAATGCGTATGTACCTTCTTTAATCATTGGTTCCATTGAATCACCGTTGACTAATATGCAGAAGTCAGCACCTTTAGGAACTTCATCTTCATAAAACTCAACATCTTCCTCAATTAAGTCATCAAACAATTCTTCGCCGACTACACCAGCAGCTGCAGCGTGCATACGTTTGATAGTAATAATATTTCTGTCGTTTTCAGATACTTCGTTGTTCTGTTCATCTAGTTGTTTATTAGCAAAATCTAATACATTATGCTGACGTGGAGGTGTGAGTTGGGATATAGTAGTATTGATTTCTTCAATAACTTTATTTTTATTATTTTCGCTCACTAAATCTAAGGGTTCTACACCAAAGATATTAGCGATTTCAGGTAATTTATCTAGTTTAGGACTTCTAATACCCTTCCTCCATCTTGTAACAGTTGTGCGGTTAACATCTACTAAGTTTGCTAAATCACTATCACTCATGTCTCTTTTATTCATAAGTCGCTCTAAATTTGAAGAAAATGAAGTCATTTTTTTACCTCCTTTAAACTTGTTTTTAAATTTATAACTTCATTATATGTCTTAAGTTCCAAAAATGCAACAAAAACATAAAATTATGTGTAGAGTAAAAAAAATATGTTAAAAACACTTGCAATTTTGGAACAATGGGTTTAGTATTGTTGTCAGGAGGTGTTCCAAAAATGCACAAAGATTTATATAGCTCTCGTAAAACAGCTAAAAAAAATCAAGACTATATGGGAAACCTAATAGGCGTTTCAGGTCAACAATATGGAAAAAGAGAACGTGGAGAAATTCCTATTAGCTTAGATGAAGCTATGGTTTTTTCTAAAGATCTTGAGATTCCTATTCAAGAATTGTTCCCAGAATATTTTTTTATCAAAGAAGTTCCAAAAATGCACAAAGAACGACAAACAACTTAATAGGAGGAAACCACATGCAAGATTTACAAACTAAACCTGACATCGGAAAGATGTTCAACATTCAAGAAAAAGAAAATGGAGAAATCGCAATCAGTGGTCGAGAACTTCATCAAGCGCTAGAAGTAAAGACAGCGTATAAAGATTGGTTCCCTAGAATGCTGAAATATGGTTTTGAAGAAAATACGGACTATACAGCTATCGCTCAAAAAAGAGCAACAGCTCAAGGCAATATGACTCACTACGTTGACCACGCACTCACACTAGACACTGCAAAAGAAATCGCAATGATACAACGCAGTGAACCAGGCAAGCGTGCAAGACAATATTTTATTCAAGTAGAAAAAGCGTGGAACAGTCCAGAAATGGTAATGCAACGTGCCTTAAAGATAGCAAACAATACAATCCTACAATTAGAAACTCAAATTGAAAAAGATAAACCGAAGATTGTATTTGCTGATGCAGTAGCTACTACTAAAACATCAATTCTGGTTGGTGAGTTAGCAAAGATTATTAAACAAAACGGTATCGATATTGGTCAGCGTAGATTGTTTGAATGGTTACGCCAAAATGGATTTCTCATTAAACGTAAGGGTGTAGATTACAACATGCCAACACAATACTCAATGGAACGAGAATTGTTTGAAATCAAAGAAACCACAATCAGTCATTCTGATGGACATACATCGATTAGTAAGACACCCAAAGTTACTGGTAAAGGACAACAATATTTTATTAACAAATTTTTGAACGAAAAACAAAACAATTAACAGGAGGAAACCACATGCAAGGACTTAAAAGAACAGCGTACCCACAGATTCATAGTATTAACGCAATGAATGATTCACTCAACGATGAACAAAAGCTACTAAAAAAAGATTTAAACGAAGGAATTAAAAACGCCAAACTTTCATACGTAGAAATAAAAGAAGTTCTCTACCTAATAGATAGAGAACAACATTATTTAGCTAATCATCATCGTTAGATTGGAATTGACTAAAAAAATCCTTTTGTAGAAGCAGCATCGCGGTATTGTAAGCGATAGATTGAGAATACTTTTTGTTTAGCTCATAAAGAGATAAGTAAAGTATATCAAAACAAACAACTTAAGGAGGTGAAATGAATTGAAAGAAATAGAAAACATCGAAATAAACAAACTAAAATTCGACGATGATATCAACCAACTTGTCCCAGAAATGACTGAAAAAGAATTTGATGATCTAGTGGCTAATATCGAAATGCAAGGTCAACATACGCCGATTCATATCAATTGGGATAACACAGTGTTGGACGGTCGTCATAGAGTGAAAGCTTTAAAAGAGCTAAACACTAATACAGTCAAAGCAATTAGAGAAAACCTTGAAAAAGATGAAGCACTTAAATTTGTTAGGGATACAGCAGTTGAACGCAGAAATTTAACAGCTAATCAAAGGTTGAACATTGTGTTAAACGCCAAAGACTTAATCGGAGATATTCAAGAAAGAGCTAAAGAACAAAAGCGCAAAGCGATTCTTCAAGCTGAACAAAATAATTCTAAGAAAAATAAAGATTTTCGTTTTAGTTCAGCTGAACCACAACGAAAGTTAATTAGCAATAACGAGCGACCAGTCATCATAGAAGAATCTAAAACCAATAAATCTAGTACTCCAGTACACGAGAACAAAGAATTAGCAGAACTTGCTGGTGTCAGTAAATCAACTGT
>NZ_KV808498.1:0-352 GCF_001812305.1 Staphylococcus sp. HMSC056G08 | reverse complement strand
TCTAAACGCTCTTTAACACGGCTATTAGTCTCTATTTGTCTTTGCCATTGTTTATCTTTTGCTATGGTTAATAACTCTTCTGTACGCTCTAACTGTTCTTCGTGCTGTGGTAAGAATTGCTTACTGGTACAGAAGTGAGTGCAATCTAAGCATGCATTCGCATGTGGACAACCACCTGCTATTACTGGCAATCTACAATAACCATTTGGAAGCACTTGTGCATTTATATTTTTCTTGAACCATTGAAGCTCTACATCATCGACTTCACTATCATCATCTAGATTGAGCACATCTCCATTATTGGTAACCAGTTTTTCTTGAAATTTAGTAAATTCATTTTTTAGAGTTTCAT
>NZ_KV808497.1:0-35026 GCF_001812305.1 Staphylococcus sp. HMSC056G08 | reverse complement strand
CCAATTCATTTAAATGTCCTCCACTTCGATATTTGGATATACTTCATATTCTTCGTCGTATTCATCGTGAAACTTATTCATATTAACAAAAATACGTGCTTCATCTTCAACAGTTAATCCATGTAATACTTCCGCAGGACATTCTACATAATCTAGATGTTTAAGCGCTTCAACTCGACGAATACCATCAATAATATATAGTCCATCTTCTCTCGCGCTAACTGTGATATATCCAATTGCAAGTCTTTCAAAATTTTCAATAATACCATCAGCATTAGGATTATCTGAAGAACGATAGCTGTAATCTACTTTCAAATCATTAATATTTACTGTTTTAAATTTTTTATCCATTTTAATTTTCCTCCACAATTCCAAAATTATTTTCAATCTGCTGTACCGCCCACTGAATAATTGATTCTAAATGTTTCTCACGGCTCACAGTTTCATACCATTCATTCACGCCATCTTTAATCTTATGTTTGTACTCGGTTGCTACATCGTCACTTACTGCAATCAATGTATTGTAAATCTCATCAAGCACTTGTGTTTGTTGTTCGTTCATTCCTAATTACCTACCTTTTTCTTATTTTTAAGTTCTAAAATTCTGCTAATATCTAACTCCATGCACGCAATGCAAATATCTTTACTGACTTCTAGGAAATGCTTTTTAAATACATCTGGTGCTATGTTGAGTAATAACTGTCCGTCTGAAATCTTTACATTTCGCCAATTAAGTAAAGTCTTTGTAATTACAACTTATTGCTTCATGTTACTTACCTGCTTTCAATTTCAAATTTTTTAAATCATTGTTGCGATTATCCATTTGGGATGTGATATGATCCATAAATTCGTCAACGTCTGACTTTTTGAAACGATACGTATTTCCTATCATGAAGTATCTGAGCCCATTTTTAATAAGTAGATCCTCAATCGTCGGTTTACTTAAATTCAGATATTCCGATAATTCTTTATAGGTCATGAAATATTTTTGTCTTGCTAATTCGTCCACACGTTCATCAATTGCTTTTTGAAGCATGTCCCTAGCTTCTTGTTCGTCAATATTAATATTGAACATGGTTTAAGCCTCCTTTAATTTAACGTACTTTAATTTCTTTACTAAATAACTCATCAATGGATTTGTTATATAATCCACTTAAAATCCGTGCTTCCGGTAATGTAAAACTTGCCTTACCACTCTCTTTTAATTGATAACGTTGTGGCGAAATACTTAACTGCTGTGCCACGTATTTTTGAGTATGACTGTGTTCTCTTCTTGTGATGTATAAAATTGGATATGCTAAAGTCATCATTTTTACCTCCATACAACATATATATGTGTTATTTTCAGACACATATATAATATATAATGGTTATTGCAATTTTGTCAACCTTTTATTTCGTTTTACATTTAAAACACCATATATATATGTTATTATTTAAGTGAAGAGGTGAGAAAACAATGATTAAATTCAAACTAAAAGAAATAATGGAAAATAAAAACATGAAAATTAGCGACCTAAATAAAAAAACTGGAATATCTAGAAACTCATTGAGTTTACTGATAAATGGTAAGAGTAGAGGGATTCAATTTGAGACCTTAGAAAAAATTATCGGTGCATTAAATGTTGAAATAGGAGATCTTTTTGAAAAAACTTTTGATAAACTAGAAATAGTTTTACATAATAAAACGAAAATTCACTACAATATGAATAACTCTTTAGCACATAAGAGAGAGCGTCTTTCTAATAAAAAATATAACGCTTTAGAATCTACAATATATGAGGATAACATTATTAGAAAAGGATACATTCCTTATGACTTACAATTAAACTTTGAAGAAAAACCATATTGGTCGATAGAAATAAAACTTCATTATAGTGAGTTTTATAAAATATTAAAAGAATTATTTAACGAAAATAAATATTTACCTGTTATTTTTTCGCATTATTTTGCCAAGAAAATCATGATGTATGAAAAAGAAAATATTGATAAAGTAAAAAAACAATTTAAAGTTAATGATGATTTTTTTCATGTTTCTATACCGCGTAATATATTTCTTGGTACTACAATCTTCACTAATATCGAAGGCGAAGATGAAATAAAAAAACTTTTAAATTATATAAATGAAACAAATAATATCAAAGTTGAATATGATGACTCAATGGTCATTATTAACAAATAATATATATTTAAAATATTAAGTAGGTGACCACAATGGCTAGTTACGATCAACTCAGTAATAAAACATGGCGTTACCGTATTAGCACCGGTAAGAATCCTGTTACAGACAAATATGAATATATATCTAAAACGGACTTTAAACGTAAAAGCGACGCACGTAATGAGGCAGAAATGATAGAACGCCAATTAAGAGATGGCAGTTACATTGCGCCTTCTACAATGACATTTGAAGCAGTCGCTCAAGAATGGATAAAACACTATGCTCTAGGCGTTAAAGTAAGCAGCGTGAGAGCAAGAGAGCGTGGTTTGAATGTTGTGGTTAATCTTATCGGACATCGCCCTATACAAGCTATTACACGCTATGAATACCAGCAAGTAGTTAATGAGATTAGTGAGAAATACAGTAAGAATTATATAGATAGTATCTTAACCACATGTAATTTGGTTTTTAAGTATGCTTTGAATATGAATTTGATTCAGAAGTTACCGAACGAAGGCATAAGCAGGAAAAAGAAACCGAAGACGGTTGAGGAAATTGAGAACAATGATATATTCGAAAAGTTTCTTGAAAAAGAGGAATTGGAACAATTTTTATATACGGCTAAACACAACCATAAACCACAAGGCAGTTTTGAGTTGTTTTCTACTATGGCGTATTCAGGTTGCCGTGTGGGCGAAATGTTAGCTTTGAAGTGGTCTGATGTGGATTTTGAAGAAAATACAATACGTATAACTAAAACCTATTACAATCCCAACAATAATAAGCGTAAATACCAAATACTCACGCCTAAAACTCAATCTTCTATACGTACTATTACATTAGATCCAATAATTATGGAGATGTTGAAAGATTATAAAGTTAACGTACAAGACAAGTGGAAAGATGAACTCTATAAAGATAATAACTTTGTGTTTACAGACAATAACGGCTATCCGCTCAGTTTTAAACGTATTGCCTTATGGATACAAGCGATTATGTCACAACTAAACATAAAGAAAAATATTACATCTCACTCATTCAGACATACCCATTGTGCCTTATTGATTGAGGCAGGTGTACACATTAAAGAGATACAAGAACGCTTGGGACATGCAGACATCAACACAACAATGAACATTTATGCCAAGATTACAAAATCATATAAAAAAGATGCTTCCACAAAGTTCAGCAACTTCATGGAAAGCACCTCAAATAAATTATTCGAATAATTATGTCATTATTTTGTCATTACGAAGAATAAAATGCCGTCACATCAAGTGTTAGCAATGTTTTTACATCATGCCTGGCATGCCCATTCCTGGGTTGCCTGCATCATTATTTTCTTCAGGAATTTTAGCTACTACAGCTTCTGTTGTTAAGAACATTGCTGCTACACTTGCAGCATTTTGTAATGCTGAACGTGTTACTTTTGTAGGGTCTACGATACCTGCATCTAACATATTCACCCATTCACCAGTAGCTGCGTTGTAACCAACACCTGGATCTGCATGTTTTAATTTTTCAACGATAATTGAACCTTCTAAACCAGCATTTTCAGCAATTTGACGTACAGGTGCTTCTAATGCTTTTAAGACGATATTAATACCTGTTTCAACATCACCTTCAGCTTCAATTTCGCTGACACGTTTGTATACATTCACTAATGCAGTACCGCCACCAGCAACAATACCTTCTTCTACTGCTGCACGTGTAGAGTTCAATGCGTCTTCGATACGTAATTTACGTTCTTTTAATTCTGTTTCACTTGCAGCACCGACTTTAATTACTGCTACGCCGCCAGTTAATTTAGCTAAACGTTCTTGTAATTTTTCACGGTCGAAATCTGAGTTAGTTTCTTCAATTTGTGATTTGATTTGTGATACACGTGCATCGATAGAATTTTTATCTCCGTCACCGTTAACAATTGTTGTATTGTCTTTAGTAACTTCCACTTTATTTGCTGTACCTAACATATCAATAGATGCATCTTTCAAGTCATAACCTAAGTCATCAGTGATGAACTGTGCACCTGTTAAAATTGAAATGTCTTCTAACATTGATTTACGACGATCACCGAAACCTGGTGCTTTAACTGCGACTGCAGTAAATGTTCCACGCATACGGTTTAATACGATGTTTGTTAAAGCATCGCCTTCTACTTCGTCAGCAATGATTAAAATTGGGCGATTAGATTGAACAATTTGTTCTAATAATGGAAGAATATCTTGGAATGAGCTGATTTTTTTATCAGTCACTAAGATATATGGACGTTCTAATACAGCTTCCATTTTTTCAGAGTCAGTTACCATATATGGAGATTGGTAACCTCTATCAAATTGCATACCTTCAACTACGTCTAATTCTGTGTTGAATCCGTTTGATTCTTCAATACTGATAACACCGTCATTACCAACTTTATCCATTGCTTCTGAAATGTATCGGCCGATTTCTTCATCGGCTGCTGAAATAGCACCAACTTGTGCAATTTCATTTTTATTTTCAACTTTTTGAGATTGATCATGCAAAGCTTGTACCGCTTCGCCTACTGCTAAATCAATACCTTTACGTAAACCAACAGGGTTCGCACCGCTTGTTACGTTTTTTAATCCTTCTTGAATCATTGCTTGTGCAAGTACTGTAGCTGTTGTTGTACCGTCACCAGCAATTTCATTTGTTTTATTCGCAACTTCTTGCACTAATTTTGCACCCATATTTTCATATGGATCTTCAAGTTCAATTTCTTTCGCAATCGTTACCCCGTCATTTGTAATTAAAGGTGCAGTAAATTCTTTGTCTAGCACCACGTTACGACCTTTAGGTCCGATTGTTACTTTGACTGCATTCGCAAGTTGATCTACACCGCGAAGCATTGATTGACGTGCATCTTCAGAAAATTTTATTTCTTTAGCCATATGTTTATAGCCTCCTGTTATTTGTTATGATTGATGTATTATTGTACGATAGCTAGAATTTCTTCTTCACTGATAACAAGGTATTTGTCTTCACCGACTTGTACTTCACTTCCGGCATATTGTTCAAATACCACAGTGTCGCCTTCTTTAACTTCAGGCGTAATAACAGTACCATTATCTAAAGTTCTGCCTGGTCCGACTGCGATAACTTTACCTTCATTAGATTTTTCTTTCGCTTTATCAGTTAATACGATTCCGCTCTTAGTTGTTTGTTCACTTTCAACTCTTTGAATTATCACGCGATTCCCTAATGGTTTAAGCATGGTCGTTCCTCCTCTAATCTGTTGCAATTGTTTATTTCATATTTGATTTATTTACATATCAAGTTTTGTTTAGCACTCTCATATCCTGAGTGCTAATCCACTTTCTATATTAATCAAAATTGGTCAATACATCAAGCAATTAGAATTTTATTTTCCTCGCACAAACTTTTAGTTTAAAATGAATATAGCAACTAGATAGTATGGAGGAGTTACATTATGTCACGACTATGGTTTTCAATCCTAACCTTGATCGTTTATGGACTTGCATTGTTCGGTCCACAGATGTTGTATCGTGCTGGTTTGTTTGATCATTTTAAAGGCAAACAACTTATGCTTACGACATCATACACACAAGTCATTTTAATGATTTTAGCAGCATTGGTCATTTTGTGGATGAATTATAAAATCAAAAACAAAACACGTTTAGAATTACAACCGAAAGTCCAAAAACGTTATGTCATTCTTTGGGCCATTGTAGGGCTCATTGTCGTACTGTTATATCAAATTATTGCTTCTCTATTAAATCATTTTGTATTTAAAATCGATCAGCCAAGCCCGAATACAACCGGCATTATGAAAATTATTCAAGAAGCACCTATTTTTATTGTACTCGTGGCAATTGCTGGACCTTTCTTAGAAGAATTCGTATTCAGAAAGGTTATCTTCGGTGAGATTTTCAATATTCTTAGAGGTAATAAAGTCATACGTTTTATCATTGCCGGCACAGTCAGCTCAGCATTATTCGCTATGGCACATAACGACCCAAACTTTATTTTAATTTATTTTGGTATGGGCTTTATTTTAGCTGGTTTTTATATTTACACCAAGCGTATTGCCGTACCCATTTTAATTCATATCTTCATGAATAGTTACGTGGTCGTCATTCAATTATTATTCGCAGACGATCTTAAAAAAATGCAAGAATCTGTATCATTTATTTTTCATATGATTGGATATTAAAAAATCACGCAACAGGTTACTCTCGAACTTGTTGCGTGATTTTTTTGAATTAGGTTCTATTAATATAGTTACTAATCTAAATACTATATTATTGCTTCTTTCGTTTCATAATCATTAATACAATACACCAGATAAATGCAACCCCGAATACAATTAACAAAGTGTTGAGTAAGCGTGGGTATTTCTGATTATCAGTTGTTTTTTCTTCTTGTTTCTTTTTCGCTTTATCTGCATTTTGTTTTGTATCTTCTGAAGGTTTGGTTGTCTGTTTAGCTTCAGCATGCTTATCTCGTTTTACTTCTTTTAAATCTGGCATTGAGCCTAAGTCACTTGTTACTAATCCTAAAATTTGCAAGTCTAGATTTGCATAATATTGTTGCGCTCTCATAGGACTGAAATACTGATATTTGAAGTAGCCCGTACTTTGCTGTAAATTATTTAAATTACTATTATTACTAAAATTTTGCGGTTGCAACACTGCATGAACATCATCTTCAGTTGACTGCGTATCATCACTAATCATACCTACTTGATGAACGATGAATGGATTATATCTAAATGACCCTGTAATCAAATGGCCATAACGGTCACCAATTAAACCTAAATTCGAAAAAGGCATTACTTCATCCGGAGCTTGCTGTTCATTTAAGCCTCCATTTAAAGAAGGTGTTGCCGAAGCGAAATTAGAACTGTTCGGTATATAGTCAGCTGATGGATGATAGCTTGAAGTTGGCGTGACTTGTTGATTCGGTTGATATGAATTTTGTCCAGATTTATTGTTGCTTGGTAAATTATTGTCTGATGGGCCTTGTTCCGGTGTCTCTGGTGTAGTGGGTCCATCTGGCATTGATGGTTCTCCTGGTTCAGGCTCCTCTGGTGTTGGTTCGTCTGGCACAGGTTTTTCAGGTGATGGTTCAACTGGATGTGAACCGCCCTCTCCTCTTTGTGGAATCGTACCGCCACCTTGTCCTTTATCATTTTCACTATTATCTTCAGGTTTTTCTGTATTATCGCCTGAAGATGGTTTTTCTTCTGGATTTGTTTCTTCAGGTTTTGGTTCCTCTGGATTTGGTTCTTCTGGATTTGTAGGTTCGGGTTGGGTTTCAGTATTATTACTGCTGTCATTTGGGTTGTCTGAACTTTCTGCACCTGTTGAACTGCCTCCAGGTTGATCGTTTGGTTGAGGTTTTGTCGTATCTTGTGAAGTGTCTTCTTGTGTTGTATTTGTCTCCTCATTTGTCGATGTATTATTTGATTGTGTTGTTGTTTGGTCTTCTTTTTGTGTTGTAGTATCACTCTGTTGGTTTGGCTGAACACTAGATGAAGTACTTTCATTTGAAGTGTCACTCGGACTTTGAGTTAACGTTTCTTCTTCAGGCGCGCTTTGATTATTTAAACCATCTGATTGTGTTTTAGTTGTTTCTGTTTGTTTTGAAACAGGTACTTGTTGATTATTTTGTGCTTGTTCTGCGGCATGTGTTACTGTACTTGGTAATAGCAGCCCAGTTGCAGCGATGGTCAATGTTAATTTTTTGTATACTTTCTTTTTCATTTTAACGCACCTCCTTTTATCAAATATAGCAATCAACTTAAGTATATAAGAACTTATCTTTAAATTCTATATGTATATTAGAATGAAAAGAAGTGTTAATATACTTAATAATTTGTAATAATCCAAATAAAGCACTTAAATATCAGATTATTATCAATATTGGAAATTCATAACGTACTTTAGTACAGTAATATTAATAAAAGAATGGAGAGGATTATCAATGAAAGTTCAACTATTTCAATTCAATCTTGCGCATGGGAACGCGAAGGCCAACCAAGAAAAGATTGAATCACTATTTTCAAAACACCTTGAATCTGATACAGACGTCGCTGTTTTACCTGAAATGTGGAATAACAGTTACGCACTAGAACAATTATCTACTTTATCAGATGATGATTTAAAAGAGAGTCTATCATTCATTCAAAAGCTAAGCCGTGCTTATAACGTTACAATTGTTGCTGGATCAGTTTCTAATAAGAAAAAAGGCAATACTTTTAATACTGCATTCACAGTTAACGCACAAGGCGAATTGATTTATCAATATGATAAAGTACATCTCGTTCCTATGTTAGATGAGCATTTATACTTAACTGGCGGTGAAACTGTTCCTTATGTCTTTAACCTCAATGAACAAGTGCGTGCGTCACAAATCATTTGCTATGACTTACGATTCCCTGAAATTGCACGACACCCTTCTATTGAAGGTGCAGATATTTTATTCTATGTAGCTGAATGGCCAATGGCACGTTTAAGTCATTGGCGTACTTTGCTCCAAAGCCGAGCGATTGAAAATGATATCTTCGTTATCGCTTGTAATACTTGCGGTTTTGAAAAAGATGGTGGCACAGAATACGCGGGTCATTCTCTTGTGATTAATCCGAATGGAGAAATCTTAGCCGAAGCAGGAACTGAAGAAGAAGTCTTAACTGTAGATATTAATCTTGATGAAGTTAAACAGCAACGACAAAATATTCCTGTCTTTGATAATAGACGTCCTCATCTTTATAAATATGATCAATAAAAATAACCCATGAGTTTGGGAGGAACTCATGGGTTTTACTTATTATTAAGGGAATGTTTACAGTTATTTTTCTATCTATTTTTGGGGATGTTATTAATTATGAAAAAAATTTAGTGAATTTACCGATATTTGATAAATTTAATGTTACTAACGATAATTTAACTACAATGATATGCATACCGAACGCTTCATTTCCGATATACATATATGAGAGATGCAGGAATCAATGCAAGGACAAACACCAATTCCTGCTATAAGGATTAAACAATTTAGTGCTTATACTCAAAGGACAATAAATAAGGAATTATTTTTGAGTGAATTTTTGAACTGTTTCGATGATTAATTTCACGAATTCACCGATAGTGCCTACGATATCGCCTGCCATGTGTATTGCCCCCTTTCTTTTCAATATAGGATGATCAGTTAGTCTAAGGCATGTTAGACCTACGAAGAATATTAACGATGCCATAAACCAATTTCTTTGAAATATTAAGATGAAGTAAGGTAACCACATTGACTTCAAACACGATATGTTTATGTAATGTGTTACCTGAATTCTTATCACATCTCTGTGATACATCTTCATTAAAACATCATTTCTAAATTTAATGTTAAATAATCCCTAACTTATGATATTTCAATCATAACTGTCTATAAATATATGTTAAAATGACGATAATAGTAGATTTTCTACAGTTTGGAATAAAAAACGAACAGTTAGGCAATGAATCAATAAAATATCCTTTTTAGTTGTATAATGTCAGTGAGGAGAGTGAGGCTATGCAAAAGGCTTTTTATAGGCAGGTTGATCGTTGGGCTCAAGCCCTTCAAAAAAGAAACAATCTAGACCGTATCGCTTATTTAAAAATAAAGCTTGGCCTAGAAGTCTTTTTCAATAACCTTTTCAAAACGATTGTCGTTTATGGACTTGCTCTTCTATTCCATGTTTTCTTATACACACTAACTGTTCATTTAAGCTATTTTATTATCCGACACTTTGCACACGGTGCGCATGCCAAATCAACACTTGCATGCTATATAGAAAGTATTGTTTTATTCGTAATGTTGCCATGGCTCTTAGCAACGTATCATGTACCAATCAACATTATGATTACTCTTGCAGCAATCGCAGTCATTTTACTTTGTATTTATGCACCTGCTGCTACAGTTAAGCAACCAATTCCCACACGACTGATTAAGAAAAAGAAAATCACGGCAATCATTCTTGCAACATTAATGTTTGCAATTTCATTCCTTGTTCCTAATGCTTACCAACAAATGATTTTGCTAGGTATCACATTACAAGGCGGTTCACAATTGCCAATATTTTTCCCTAAAAACAGAAAGGATGTATTGTAATGGACTTATTAAATGGTATCTTTAAATTATTCGCTTTTATCTTTGAGAAAATTGGAAACTTAGCTAAGTATAACCCATGCCTAGGGTTTTTAGATGAACCAACTGTACCGAAAGAATTATTAGAAGAAGACAAATAAGAACTTCAAATTTCATCGTTATAGAGAGTGTGTTTAAACATGGAATTATTAAGCGGCATTTTAATATCGTCCTATCAAGGATTAATGTTATTTATTATCTCTAAAGTCATACTAAACTTTAAATATACACCAAAAGAAAAGATGACAATTGGCTTTATTACTATTATTAGCGGTCTAATTTATATTGTTTTAAACAGATTTACGTTGTTCATTATCATTCTTATTGACACTATATATCTTTATCGAAAAACAAAATTATATTCTATTTTAACAATGGTAGGAAGTGTTCTCATTATTTATTTAGGGAACCTTTCTGCCATCTCTTCATTCTTAATACTTGATCAAGAAAAAACTAATATTATTATTGTTTATGCAGTATACTTATTTTTATTTACTGTTACATCACTTATATTAGCTTACTTGGTCCGTTTTATAATACAAAAATTAAAGAAGTCTTATTTATCAACCAATAAGCTTTATTTGTCAGTTGTCTCTATTTTTTTAGCTAGTATCTTCATTTCCTTGTTTACATTTATGCCAAAAAATATTAGTACTTTTAAAAACTTACAGTTGATGGTCATATTATACATTTCATTCATTCTTGCCGTAGTTGTTTTAGTGTTAGTAATCAGCTTCACGGTATTACGAGAAATGAAGTATAAGAGACAAGTTGAAGAAATAGAGAATTATTATAAATACACCTTACGTATTGAAAAGATTAATAACGACATGCGCAAGTTCAGACATGATTATGTGAATATATTACTTTCCATGTCTGAGTTTATTCGTGATGACGATATGCCTGGTTTAAGAGCTTATTTTGAGGAACATATTGTTCCACTTAAAGATAATATGCAGACGAATTCTTTTAAAATCAATGGACTTGAACGTTTACAAATTCGAGAGTTAAAAGGTTTGTTGACGACTAAAATTATTCAAGCACAAGAAAATAATATCAGAGTAAGTGTTGAAGTACCTGATGAGATACATCATATTTCATTAGACATGATTGACTTATCGAGAGTAATGGGGATTATTTTGGATAATGCAATTGAAGCTTCCACTGAAATCGATGATCCTTTAATTCAAATCGGCTTTATGAAAAATAAGGATGCCGTGATGATTATTGTGATGAATAAGTGTGCTAAAGATATCCCTAAAGTTCATGAACTATTTAAAGAGAACTTCTCTACTAAAGGTCCAAATCGAGGTTTAGGGCTATCAACTTTAAGAGAAATTATTGATCAAACGGATAATGTCTTATTAGATACTGTGATTGAAAACCATTACTTTATACAAAAACTTGAAATCATGAATACAGAGCACGAGGATGTGAAATAAACGTGAAGATTATTATATGCGAAGATGATGTACAACAGCGTGAACACATTGAATCCATCATTGAAAATTATATTATGATTGAAGAAAAACCTTTAGAAGTGGCGCTCTCAACGGGTGATCCTTATGAGGTATTAGAATTCGCTAAAGCTACAAATGAGATTTGTTGTTACTTCTTAGATATTCAGTTAGATTCTGATATTAACGGTATTAAGCTTGGCAGCGAACTTAGAAACTATGATTCTGTCGGCAGTATTATCTTTATTACTAGCCACAGTGAACTCACTTATCTTACTTTCGTTTATAAAGTAGCAGCCATGGACTTTATTTTTAAAGATGACCCTTCAGAAATGAAATCTCGAATTATTGATTGTATCGAAACTGCATTGACGAGACTACAGTTGCTTTCAAAAGAATCTAGTCTCGAAACAATTGAGTTAAAACGTGGTAGTAACTCAGTCTATGTTAATTACGATGATGTCATGTTCTTTGAATCCTCGGCAAAATCACATCGCTTAATTGCGCATTTAGACAATCGTCAAATCGAATTTTATGGCAACTTAAAAGATTTAAGCCAATTAGATGACCGCTTCTTCCGTTGTCACAATAGTTACGTCATTAATCGCAATAACATCGAAGAAGTAATATCTAAAGAACGTGAGGTCTACTTTAAAAATGGTGAACACTGTTATATCTCAGTAAGAAATTTAAAGAAAATCTAATCAAACAGGGCTGAAATCGCAATTGATTTCAGCCCTTCTTTTCTACTTATTCTTTTTATATTTC
The DNA here is from genome assembly GCF_001812305.1 of Staphylococcus sp. HMSC056G08. Lineage (NCBI taxonomy): Bacteria > Bacillati > Bacillota > Bacilli > Caryophanales > Staphylococcaceae > Staphylococcus > Staphylococcus sp. HMSC056G08. The sequence continues at coordinate 22,477 of NZ_KV808497.1, read as the reverse complement.
CACTTATAATTTATTGCTCCGAGTTATCTTCTACTTCATATATACCATGCAAATCATATTTCGTGAATTTTAAATATGCTTGACCTGATTCTGTACCTACACGTATTCCTTTACTATTCTCTGGAGGGAAAATGCGTGAAGACATAACACGCTCACCATGATTACAGAAAACTTCAATACTAGACTGGTCTACAAAAATTTGTAAATGCTCTAAATCTCGACTCAATTGTACTGAACATTTCGTTTCAACATTTGCAAGCGGTACTTCCCCACTTTCACTGCAATCTAATGTCACTAAACGTGAATGTGTGTTATACGTCACTTTTGTCGAATTCCATTTTGAGACTTTTACTTCAAAATAGATTTCAGTCGCATCATTTTCCAAAATTTCAATCTGCAGTTCAAAGTTGTCGCCTTCATAAGGGTGGAGCTGTTTCGCAAATTTATTGGCATAACCTAATGCTGTTTCTTCGTTATATCTTAATTGTTTTAAGCTGGAGTGTGGTGTTTGATATATCTTTCCGTTGTGCATAGTAAGTTGTCTTGGAATAGAAAGACAAGGAACTTGTGCAATTTCAGGCAAATGTTCATATTCGCCTTCTGTTTTTAATAAACCAATTAAGACACGCGAACCTTCAGCATCTTCGAACGTTTGAGGGAAGACAAAACCAAAGCCGTCATCCCACAATTTGAAATCGCCATGATTCATCTTAAAGTTATGGAAATGTAAATGCCCCATTAAGTAACCTGCTTTAAATGCGTGTTCCGTATTTTCAGCTGTAAAAGTTAAAATGTCATAACCGTTCATAGTGAAATAATCAGATGCATGCCAAAAATCACCAAAGTGAGAAAGGTTTGTATGGACGGGTGCAATCAATTGCCATTGGTTGAGATCGTCAGCATGATAAGCTAATAATCTTCCTTGTCCTTTTTCTGTTTGTGCACTTAACAATGCAAAACGTGTTCCATCTTTTTCAAACACTTTTGGGTCTTGTACATTTTGAATATAGCCTTCAGGCACTTCAAAATTGATAGGTTGTTCATATTTTTCGATTTCACCTGTATGATTTTTCACTGCATGCAGTTGCGTGAAAGGTGCTTCAATAACAGCATCTTTACTTTTTGCTGAGTATATAAAATGTGTCTGCTGATTGATCTCTATCGCACTGCCGCCTTTAATCCCCTCATCATCAAATAATCCGTCTGGTTTTAACATAATCTGTTCTGTAGGATTTTGTATTAAATCAGGAGTTTGATATGCGTAACTATAGCTTAATCCATTATTAATCGTAAATGGATACCATACATGACTTATTAAATAATGCTTGCCATCAAATAATAGACCATTCGGTTTACCCGCTGAACCAAATGGCGGCTGTAAATGGAATGTTTGTTTATACGTTGAAGAAGCGAACTTGTCTTTGAGTTCAGCAATTCTTTCAGCTGGTAGTTGTTCTATTCGTTGCGTTTCTACTTCATTTATCCAATCTTGCATCAACCATGTCCTCCTAATTAAACGTTTATCATCATTTCTTTTATTTTAGCATATTTATATACTCCCACCTATCCTCTTTTTCATACGGATTTCTATCTATGACATTTATATCAATTTTATAAGATAATACTTGTGCTTAATCAATTAATAATTTAGGGTAAAATTATACCCTTGCAATTTGGTCAATTGTATATTAGGATAAACCTTATCAACATTATCGGAAAAGAGGGATTAAATGATTTGGATGATTATCAGCGGTCTAATTGTGGGGAGTTTACTAGGATTTGTAATGCAGCGGACACGATTTTGTTTAGCCGGCGGATTTAGAGATATGTATGTTCAAAAAAATAATAAAATGTTTTACGCTTTACTCATTGCAATTTCTGTTCAAGCAATTGGCTTATTAGCTTTCACAGCGATAATTGGCAAACCTTTAGATAACGGAACATTCCCAATTATCGGAACAATTGTTGGATCATTTGTTTTCGGTGTTGGAATTGTATTAGCTGGCGGTTGTGCCACTGGTACTTACTACCGTGCTGGTGAAGGTCTTATCGGCAGCTGGTTAGCTTTAGTTGCTTATGCAGTATTCTCAGCTATTACTAAAGCAGGATTGTTAAAACCAGTGATGGAAGGTCTTAATTCAAAAACTAATGTTAATGCAGATATGTCAACAAGTACAGGTATTCCTGCTTGAGTTTGGGTCATTGTCATTACAGCAATTACAGTGTTCTTTGTGGTTAAAACAGTACGTAAACCTAAACCGAAAATTGCAGTCCCTAAATTAAAACAAAAATTCACAGGTGTACGTCACTTCTTCTTTGAAAAGAAATTCCACCCATTCGTAGCAGCAATTGTTGTTGGATTAATTGCGTTACTTGCTTGGCCAATGAGTTATTCAGCAGGCCGTGAAGGTGGTTTAGGTATCACTACACCTTCTTCAAATTTAGTACAATTTATCATCACAGGTAAAACATCATTCTTAGACTGGGGCGTATTCTTAGTCTTAGGTATTTTCATCGGATCTTATATTGCAGCTAAAGGTTCACGTGAATTTGCTTGGAGATTACCAGATAAAAAGACTTTAAGAAATAGTGTTATCGGCGGTGCATTAATGGGATTCGGCGCTTCAGTTGCCGGCGGTTGCTCAATTGGTAACGGCTTAGTTGCAACAGCAGCATTATCTTGGCAAGGTTGGATTGCTCTTGCATCAATGATTTTAGGTACTTGGTTAATGAGTTACTTTATCTTTATTAAACCAATGAAAGCATTACGTAAAGCACCTGCTAAAACAACTGCTTCAAGACCTGCAACACAATCATAATTAAGTTAAAATAGCCATAACGAATAAAAAGTTTTAAACAAAGGAGAATGAATCTATGGTATACGAACTAGGAACAGTCGGAATGGTTTGTCCTTTCCCTCTTATCGAAGCACAGAAGAAAATGGAAGAATTAGAAGTCGGAGACGAATTGAAAATCGACTTTGACTGCACACAAGCGACAGAAGCTATCCCAAACTGGGCAGCTGAAAAATCTTACCCTGTAACAAATTACGAACAATTAGGAGACGCTTCTTGGACAATTACAGTTCAAAAAGCCTAAACTAAAAAAGGAGTTTGCATTGAATGAAAATTCAAGCAAACTCTTTTTCTTTATTTACGATTCATATTATTCATAAAGAAGAGTAAAGACTGTAATTCTACCCCTAAATCAATATGATGTACTGATACATTATCAGGTACATCGATACGTGAAGGTGTAAAGTTTAAAATACCTTTTACGTTACTAGCGACAAGTTGATCAGCAACTTCTTGTGCTGCTCTTCCAGGTGTTGTGATAATCACTACATCTAAATTGCCTTTTTTCAAAATATCATGAATGGCATCCATGTCTTTAACTACAACTTTTCCAATTTGCGTACCGACTACATCCGCGTCAATATCAAACGCTTCTGTAATCACCATATCATCGTGGATTGAGAAGTTATATGAAAGCAATGCTTTCCCTAAGTTCCCTACGCCGACTAAACCAATACGAATTACATCACTTTCGCTGATTTCGCCTTTAAAGAATTCTAATAAACTCTCCACATTGTAACCATAACCTTTTTTACCCAGCTCACCAAAGTATGAGAAATCTCTTCTGATGGTAGCTGAATCAATATCCAATGCTTCACTGATTGTTTTAGAATTCACTCTATCTATCCCTTTTTCTTGAAGGGTATTCACGAATCGGTAATATAAGGGTAATCGTTTCAAAGTCGCGCGAGGAATTTTATTGTTTTGATTAGCCAATTTATTTTCCTCCAAATCTTTCTAACTACTATCCCAAACTTTATTCAGTTCAACCATAATAAAACTATACTTTTAATCGTATGAAGTTATGTTAATTTAGCCATGGAGTTGTGAAAAGTAGTCATTTTATCGACTATTAGCAGATTATAGTATTATCATAGTTAATAATGCTGTACAACAATACTCAGCTTGTTTCTGGAATCATTTTTTATTATTTAAGTATACCGTATGATTTCAGAAATTGGAATGACTGTATTATCAACATTTTAGTGAATACGCTCTTTATTACACTAAAACATCCATAATTGCATTTGTAAATGACAGCAATGTACTAACTATTATACGATTAGAATTTTGTTTTGAACACATTTTTTTAAAACAAATCATAATTAATGGTCTGTATTAAATGTGTATTGACACAAATTTCTGATAAAATATTCAATCTTTTAATTTCGCGTGATATGTTAGGAATTCATGTCAATTGCGCTTATAATAGTAACTAAGCGACGCTTTTTAGGAAGGAGGACTACGAGATATTTATAGACAAATCTCGTATAAATTTGAATGATATTACTACAACTAAACAATGTCTCAAAATCCTTCGACGGGGAAGAAATCTTTAGTGATGTCCACTTTGAAGTAAAGAGTCATGAAAAAATAGGCATTGTCGGCAGAAATGGCGCTGGCAAATCAACATTAATGAAAATCATTGCTGGTGTGGATGGTTATGATAGCGGCAATGTCTCGAAAATCAAAAATTTAAAAGTCGGTTATTTAACACAACAAATGACCTTAGATACTGACCATACCGTATGGGAAGAGATGTCTAAACCTTTTGCGTATCTTAAACAAATGGAACAAGAGATGCAGGCGGAAACTAATTGGTTAGCCAATCATGCTGATGAATATGAATCTGAGACTTTCAAAGACCATATGGCAAGATATGAAACTTTGTCTAACCAATTTGAACGCTTAGAGGGGTATCAATTTGAAAGCAAGATTAAAACAGTCTTACACGGATTAGATTTTAACGAAGAAGATTTCAATCGTTCAGTAAATGATTTCAGCGGTGGTCAAAAAACACGTTTGTCACTCGCACAAATGTTATTGAGTGAACCTGATTTATTATTACTTGATGAGCCGACCAACCATTTAGATATGGAAACAACACAATGGCTCGAAGATTATTTGAATTACTTTAAAGGTGCTATCGTTATTATCAGTCACGACCGGTTCTTCTTAGATAAAACGGTCAACCAAATCTACGATGTCGCACTCGGTGCAGTTCAACACTATGTCGGCAACTATAGTAAATTTATCACACAACGTGATCAATACTATCAAAAACGTATGCAAGAATACGAACGTCAACAAGCTGAAATTAAACGACTAGAAACATTTGTCGAAAAAAATATCACACGTGCATCAACAAGCGGTATGGCTAAAAGTCGTCGAAAAGTTTTAGAAAAAATTGAACGTATCGATAAACCGATGTTAGATGCTCGCAGCGCTAATATCCAATTCGATTTTGATCGTAATACAGGTAATGACGTATACCATATTAGAAACTTAGAAATCGGTTATGCAGAGCCTGTGATTGCACCTATCACAATGGAAATCACTAAAGGAAATCATTTAGCAGTCATTGGACCGAACGGTATCGGAAAATCAACATTCATTAAAACTGTAGCCGACCGTATTCCTAAATTAGGCGGCGAAATTATTCATGGCGCAAATTTACGTGTCGGTTACTACGATCAAAAACAAGCAGAATTCAAATCTAATAAAACCATTTTAGACTATGTATGGGACCAATACCCTACCATGCCAGAAAAAGATGTACGTGCAGTATTAGGTCGTTTCTTATTTGTTCAAGATGATGTTAAAAAAATCATCAATGATTTATCAGGTGGTGAAAAAGCCCGCTTACAATTGGCATTATTGATGTTAGAACGTAATAATGTCTTAATTCTTGACGAGCCTACCAACCACTTAGATATCGATTCTAAAGAAATGTTAGAACAAGCACTTCAAGATTTTGAAGGTACTTTAATCTTCGTTTCACATGACCGTTACTTTATTAATCAACTGGCAAATAAAGTTTTCGATATGCAACCAGATGGCGGTACTGTTTACGCAGGCAATTATCAATATTATTTAGATAAAACTGAAGAGAAAGCCGCGATTGCCGCAAAAAATGAAGCACAACAAGCAGCACAAATCTCGACTGAAGAAAATACGAATTCATACGAAAATCAAAAAGCACAGCGTAGAGAACTACGTCAGCTAGAACGCCAAATTGAAAACTGTGAAGCAGAAATTGAAAAGTTCGAACAACAAATCGAAACCATCGATCATCAATTAACACAACCAGAAGTATTTAATGATCCAGAAAAAGCTGCACAGTTAGCTGAAGAAAAAGACACTATCGAACACCAACTCGAACAAGTTATGGAAACGTGGGAAGAATTACAAGAAAAAATAACATAAACCATAAAGGTTACCGAGGACTAGAAATGAACACTTCATTTTTAGTCCTCTTTTATTACAATTCCTTAACAAAATTATCAACATTAAAAATCCCTTAACATCAACTATCCGCAGAGTTATCCACTTTATCCACAGGTAAAAAGACACCATTTTAAAGGCTATTCACATCACTTTCCACAGTTATTCACCTATTTACCCACACTTATCCACAAGTTATTCACTTATTGTTGATAAGTACGCATGTTCGCTATTGACAAAACAACAACTCAATCAAAATTGGCGACTGCCCATTATTATGAGATACTATAAATAATTCATATAAATAGAGAGGTATTATTCATGGATAGTGTACTTAATATTTTCTTATTTTTAATCTTCATGTGGCTAGTGATTACAGCGCTTTATATCATACTCACTTACTACCAAAAATACCGCGCTGCACAACGTATACGTTCATTATGGGATGCACGCGCTAAATCTGAAAGCTTCATACGTCCCAATCAACATTATCGCTATCAATACGATACATATCATCAGCAAAATGAACATACACTCGATGATAAAACATGGTCCGATTTAAATTTAGACGACGTGTTTCAACAACTCAATTATAATTTCACCGCAATTGGTGAAATGCGCTTATACGCAACACTTCGAGGCATGTTTAAAGTTAACAACCAAAGCTTGATTAACAAGTTCAAAAATCATAAAACATTTCGTCAAAGTGTGTCTGTACATTTATCACAAATTGGCAAAACAATTTACCCAATGTTTCCGGATCAAATCAAACCAATTAAAATGCAAAATATTTATTATCTATGTCCTTTGCTTCCTATTATAGGTTTGATACTTGTACCTATTCTAAAGGGCCCAGGCTTATTAATATTACTCTTTACGATTGTGTTGAATATCTTTCTAAGCGGTAAATTATCCAAACACTACTCTGAATATATCAACGCAACCTTTTATTCTGTTAATGTCATTAAAAAAGCTGAACGTATTCATCAACTTGAACAAGCACCTGAACTTGATGTGAATTTCAAACATTTCGCGAAAGCCAAACGATTCAGTCCCCTACTAGGTAAAGTTTCACCTGATAACGAAGGTGGTGCGATGGCAGAATTTATTAAACTCGCTTTCATGTTAGATTATGTTATTTTCAATTCAGTTCAAAATACCTTTACTAAGCATCAAGATGAACTGATGGCTTGTTATGACTATGTTAGTGAAATTGACAATCATTATGCGATTGCTTTATGGCAAGAAACTTTAGAATCATATACACATCCTGAAGTCACACAACAACCTGAATTAGAATTCAACGCGTTAGTTCACCCTTTACTTGAGACACCTGTCCCAAATGATTTAAACATTCAGCGAAACATCTTACTGACAGGTTCGAACGCATCAGGTAAATCGACGTTCATGAAAGCTGTAGCACTCAATTTAGTATTAGCGCAAACTGTTGATACAGCATTAGCGACTCAATTCAAATATAAGCCTGGTATGATTTTAACTTCTATGGCGAATCAAGATGATGTACTGAGCGGAGATAGTTACTTCATCGCAGAATTGAAATCTATCTTACGCTTAATGGATCAAACATACACTTATTGTTATTGCTTTATCGATGAAATATTTAAGGGAACGAATACAACAGAGCGCATTGCTGCTTCTGAATCAGTTTTAAATTACCTTGCAGAACATCCCGAATACAGAATCATTGCGGCAACGCATGATATTGAATTATCACAACTACTTGAACAGGATTTTGCGAATTATCATTTTAATGAAACGATTAAAAATGATGAAATTTATTTTGACTATAAAATCAAACCAGGTAAAGCAGATACTCGTAATGCAATTGAATTATTACGCTTAATGCACTTTCCTGATGCTGTTTATCAAAATGCATTAAAAAATACAAAAAAGTAGAGAAGCAAAATAACCGCTTTTCTACTTTTTCTTTTATCAACATTTCTTTTTATTCAACTATTCTACTGAAAATTCTTCAATATCAATACTGCTTTTACCATTTAAATCTAAATCAGCTTTTAATCCAGCTTCATATAAATAATGACCTGCTGCACCAATCATCGCCGCATTGTCAGTACATAACTTCGGACTTGGAATTGATAATTTAATCTGATGTTCTGCACATGCTTCTTTAAGTGCTTTTCGTAAACCTTTGTTGCTTGCAACACCACCTGCGACTATTAACTGATTCACTTGATACGTTTCACATGCTTTAATCGCCTTGTGTACTAAAACTTCAACGACACTATTTTGGAAACTTGCCGCAACATTTTCAGGAATAATTTCTTCATTCTTTTGTTTCAAGTTATGCAGCTTATTGATAACTGCACTTTTTAAACCACTGAAGCTAAAATCAAAACTATCCGGTTCTAGCCATACACGTGGGAAGTCGTAGACATCTTCCCCTTCTGTTGCGAGTTGATCGACTTTCGGTCCGCCGGGATACGGCAAGCCGATTGTACGTGCCACTTTATCATAAGCTTCACCGACTGCATCGTCTCTTGTTTCACCGATAACTTCAAAGTTTAAATGGTCTTTCATATAAACTAACTCCGTATGACCACCTGATACTATCAGTGCCATCAACGGAAACTCGAATGGTTCTTCTAAATTATTCGCATAGATATGACCTGCAATATGATGCACCGGGATTAATGGTTTATCATATGCATATGCTAATGCTTTTGCTGCATTGACTCCGATTAAAAGTGCACCGATTAAGCCTGGACCTTCTGTCACCGCAACCGCATCTATTGCTTCCATATCTGTATGCGCTGTTGTTAAGGCCTCATCTATCGTTTGTGTGATACCTTCCACATGATGACGGCTCGCTACTTCAGGGACCACGCCGCCGAAACGTTTATGACTTTCAATTTGGCTTAGCACAGTATTGCTTAAGATTTCTTTGCCATTTTTAATCACACTGGCACTTGTTTCATCACAGCTTGATTCTATTGCTAAAATTAATGTATCTTTTTCCATTATAAATCCACCCACATTACGAGTGCATCCTCGCCTTCTCCATAATAATTTTTTCGTTTGCCGCCGTAATTGAACCCTAATGATTCATAAACACGACGCGCAATGCTGTTTTCAATACGTACTTCTAAACTCATAACCTCACATGTCTGTCTAGCGAAATTCATCGCATACTCCACAATTAACTTTCCTAATCCATACCCGCGCATCTTTTCAGTTACCGCAACTGTCGTAATTTGTGCTTGATCAATGACGGTCCATATACCGATATAACCAATAATCTCTTGCTCATATTCCATCACAAAATAACGTGCAAACTGATTACGCTCGACTTCATGATAAAAAGCATCAATAGTCCAAGAGCTATCATTAAAACACAAGCGTTCTAAATCAAAGACCTTCGGCACATCCTCTACAGTCATCAATCGTATATTCAAGCTATTTAATTCCGTTGTGTTTTTAACCAATTGCGTTCTGCCTCAGAAAGTTTAAGATAGTCTGGTTTAAAGGTATGGATATTTTCTGGTTGCGTAATTAAACTTTGCATCACGCTGGCTTTAGGAAGTTGATGAATTATCGGTCCATTTAGCAACTCAGTAATATTTTCTAAATCATGACCGACAAAAACGTGTGGCTGTTGTTGTTGATTCAGATAATCATTTAAATCTGTAATCAACATATATTGGTCTTCTAATAAGTTAACAAGTTGACCTTCTTGGTATTGATAAATACCTGTGTAAACCGCTTCTCGTCTTGCATCAAACACGGGAACAATTAACTGTTCAGTCTGTGTATCAGGTAAAGTTGCAGCTAAGGCTTCTAAAGATGAAACGCCATATAACTCTGTATTTAATGCATAAGCTAACGTTTTAGCAGTCGTAACACCAATTCTTAATCCAGTGTATGAACCAGGACCTTTAGCAACGATAATTGCATTAATATCTCTTTTAGTGATACCTGCTTCTTCAATGATTTTTTGAATCGCCGGCATCAGTTGAACAGAATGATTACGTTTAATATTTGTGGTATGTTCTACTAATATATTTTCATCTTGCATCACTGCAAGCGACATAGGCTTATTGGATGTATCCAGCAGCAAGTAAATCACGTGTGACGTCCTCCTTCAGTTGTGCATAATGCGCACCTTGTGCTTCTATTGTAATTTCTCTTTTATTTTCATCTACTGCAGTAAGATTAATCGTTAAATGATTACCTGGCAATAAGTCTTGAATAAATGTACTCCATTCAATAACGGTTACTGCATGATCATCAAAATATTCATCGAACCCTAAGTCTTCATCAGAATCTTCTAAGCGATAGCAATCCATATGATGAAATTTCATGTTCGTTCCTTTATAAGATTTAATAATATTGAAGGTTGGAGAATTAATTGTACGTTTCACTCCTAAATGCTTACCGATGAATTGACTTAATGTTGTCTTTCCTGCACCTAAATTACCATTTAATAAAATTAGATCTTTGGGTTGTAAATGCTTTGTCAGTATTTCAGCAAATTGATTCATTTGATCAATATTGTTGATTGTTATCATTTTCAAGTCTCCTATTTTCTATTCTGTATGCGTACAGAAATTTCGTCTTCTATATTGTAACATGGCATGCAACTGCTTTTGACTATAATGATTGTTTGCTTTAAAAATGAAATATGTAATTATTAAAAACGTTTTCATGTATGAAATTAAAAAATTTTCAGAAATCCGGTTGACATCCCTCTGGACATGTAGTAAATTAAGTTTATCAAATTTTTAGACAATTCAAATTTATTCATAAAACCATTCGAAAGGAGCAAATTGAAATGACTAACAGAACACAAGCAAATACTCTACCGACAACAACAAATATTTTAGTCATTTTATTAATTTGCTAGGACTCGAACTTTAGTAAAAACCATTACTAAATGTTTAAGTCCTATTTCCGATTGAATGGGACTTCCATTGACGTCCCAATAATTATTGGGACGTTTTTTTATTTGAATCTTCGGGGGGAATTATATTGAGAAGCGACACAATCAAAAAAGGAGACCAACAGGCTCCGGCCAGAAGTTTACTTCATGCCACAGGACAAATCAAAGATCCAACAGATATGAACAAACCATTCGTAGCGATTTGTAACTCTTATATCGATATCGTTCCAGGACATGTTCACTTAAGAGAATTAGCAGATATTGCAAAAGAAGCTATCCGAGAAGCAGGCGCAATTCCATTTGAATTCAACACAATCGGTGTTGACGATGGTATCGCAATGGGACACATTGGAATGCGTTATTCATTACCATCTCGTGAAATCATCGCAGATGCAGCTGAAACAGTTATCAATGCACATTGGTTCGACGGCGTCTTCTACATTCCAAACTGTGACAAAATCACACCAGGAATGTTAATGGCAGCAGTTAGAACAAACGTACCTGCTATCTTCTGTTCAGGCGGACCGATGAAAGCTGGTTTATCTACAACAGGTAAAGCCTTAACTCTTTCATCTATGTTCGAAGCAGTTGGTGCCTTTAAAGGCGGTTCAATGACAAAAGAAGAATTTTTAGATATGGAACAAAATGCTTGCCCTACTTGCGGTTCTTGCGCAGGTATGTTCACAGCAAACTCAATGAACTGTTTAATGGAAGTATTAGGACTAGCACTTCCATATAATGGTACAGCATTAGCCGTATCAGACCAACGTCGAGAAATGATTCGACAAGCCGCTTTCCAATTAGTAGACAATATTAAAAATGATTTGAAACCACATGATATCGTTACAAAAGAAGCATTAGATGATGCATTCGCATTAGATATGGCGATGGGCGGTTCAACAAACACAGTACTTCACACACTTGCAATCGCAAATGAAGCGGGTGTTGATTATGACTTAAGCCGTATCAATGAAATTGCTAAACGTACACCTTATTTATCTAAAATCGCACCAAGTTCTTCTTATTCTATGCACGATGTTCATGAAGCCGGCGGTGTTCCTGCTATCATCAATGAATTAATGAAAAAAGAAGGTACATTGCACCCTGACAGAGTGACTGTTACAGGTAAAACACTTCGCGAAAACAACCAAGGCAAAGAAATCAAAAACAAAGATGTCATCCATCCACTTGATAATCCGTACGATAAAGAAGGTGGCCTTTCAATCTTATATGGTAACTTAGCTCCAAATGGTGCAGTTATCAAAGTCGGCGGTGTAGATCCTGAAATCAAAGTCTTTAAAGGAAAAGCCATTTGTTTCGACTCTCATGATGAAGCTGTTGAAGCAATTGATAACCACACTGTACGTGAAGGTCACGTTGTAGTTATTCGTTATGAAGGCCCTAAAGGCGGACCAGGAATGCCTGAGATGTTAGCCCCTACTTCATCTATCGTAGGTCGTGGCTTAGGTAAAGATGTTGCATTAATCACTGACGGAAGATTCTCAGGAGCAACAAGAGGTATCGCAGTCGGACACATTTCACCTGAAGCAGCATCAGGCGGACCAATCGGATTAATTCGTGACGGTGATGAAATCGTCATCGACTTAACAAACAGAACATTAGATGTAGATGTTTCAGAAGAAGAAATGAACAAACGTAAAACAGAAGTCAAACCATTTAAAGCTAAAGTGAAAACAGGTTACTTAGCACGTTATACAGCACTTGTTACAAGTGCAAATACGGGCGGTGTTATGAGAGTACCAGAATATCTAATTGAGGAGTGATGCTTTATGTCTAACCCACAAATGACTAAACATAATGAAGAAGCAAACAGTACACAAGCAGCCACGAAAACGAGTAGAAGCGGTTCGGAATTGTTGGTAGAAGCACTGTTGAAAGAAGGCACAGAGTTGCTTTTCGGTTATCCAGGAGGTGCCGTGCTACCGCTCTATGATACATTTTACGATGGTAAAATCAAACATATCTTAGCACGACACGAACAAGGTGCTGTACACGCTGCGGAAGGTTATGCCAGAGTTTCTGGCAAACCTGGCGTAGTTGTAGTTACCAGCGGTCCAGGAGCAACAAACGTTATTACAGGTATCGCAGACGCATTTAGTGATTCATTGCCACTTGTAGTATTTACAGGACAAGTTGCAACACCAGGTATCGGTAAAGATGCATTCCAAGAAGCGGATTTACTTTCAATGACAACACCTATCACTAAACACAACTTCCAAGTTAAACATCCAGACGAAATTCCTGAAGTGGTACATCAAGCGTTTCACATTGCAAATACAGGTCGTAAAGGCCCAGTAGTCATCGACTTCCCTAAAGATGTCGGCATTCTACAATCTGATGTTGATGTATGTGACGAGCTTGATTTACCAGGATATCGTTTAGCTGATGCACCGAACCCTCAAGATGTACAAACTGTACTAGAATGGTTGAAATCAGCGAAGAAACCAGTCATTTTAGCTGGGGCAGGCGTGAGACATTCAGAATCAGGCCCACTTCTGACTACATTTGCTGAACGCCATCAAATTCCAGTAGTCACAACTTTACATGGGTTAGGCACAATTCCTTACAGCAATCCCCTATTCTTAGGTATGGGCGGTATGCATGGATCTTACGCAAGCAACATGGCACTTTCTGATTGCGACTTGCTTATCAACTTTGGCAGCCGCTTCGACGACCGCCTTGCAAGTAACCCAGATAAATTTGCAGAAAACGCTAAGGTTGTTCATGTAGACATCGATCCTTCTGAAATCAACAAAATCATCAAAACAGATTTGGGCGTAGTAGCTGACTGTAAATTGATGCTTGAAGCATTGCTTACAGAAACTAATACTTACGACCAACATAAAGACTGGGTTGACTATTGTGTGAATAATCAGAAATCTCATCCATTTGCATACACAGATGAAGAAGCAGATGTATTTATCAAACCTCAACAAGCCATCGAGTATATCGGTAAAATTACAAATGGAGAAGCGCTAGTTACAACAGATGTCGGCCAACACCAAATGTGGGCAGCACAACTCTATCCATTCAAACATGATAATCAATTAGTAACAAGCGGTGGTCTTGGAACAATGGGCTTCGGCATCCCTTCTGCTATCGGTGCTAAATTAGCACAACCTGATAAAACAGTTGTTTGTTTCGTTGGAGATGGCGGTTTCCAAATGACCAGCCAAGAAATGGCAATCTTAAATGAGTATGGTTTAGATATCAAAATCGTCCTTATCAATAACGGCACACTAGGAATGGTTAAACAATGGCAAGATAAATTCTTTAAACAACGTTTCTCTCATTCAGTATTCAATGGCCAACCAGATTTCCAACAATTATCAGAAGCATATGGTGTGAAAGCATTCTTAGTAGATGATCCTAAAACACTTGAAGCAGATTTAGAAGCAGCATTTGCACACAAAGGCCCTGCTTTAATCGAAGTAAGAATCTCACCTAAAGAACCAGTTTTACCGATGGTACCAAGCGGTAAAGCGAACAACGAAATGGAGGGTGTCCTATGAGATATACATTCAAGACGCAAGTATTAGATAAATCTGGTACATTAAACCGACTGACAAGTACCTTTTTAAGACGTCAGTTTAATATCGTAACACTTTGTGTTACACCAAGTATTCAACCTGGTATTTCTGATATGACATTCGTAGCTGAGTTAGATGAAGCATCAAAAGTACAATCACTCATGCTCCATTTAGAAAAACAAATTAATGTACTTTCTGTAGAAAATATCACAGATAACAACGTCTACAGTGTGGAATTATTACTTGCTAAAATTGCAACACCTGCAGATAAAACAGAATTAGACAACTTGATCAATCACAGTGATGCGCTAGTTTCAGTATTAAAAGAAGAAGATGGTCATACTTATTTACAAGCATCAGGTACACAACAAGCACTTGATGATGTATTACATGCACTATCATCACAACAGATTGAACAAGTTTCTAGAACAGGAACTGCAGCATTATTATAATTTGAATTTTCACAAAGTTGAGAATTTAAAATAAAACAAATTTTTGGAGGAATTTATTATGACAACAGTTTATTATGACGAATCAGTGAAAAAAGACGCTTTAGAAGGTAAAAAAATCGCGGTATTAGGCTACGGTTCTCAAGGTCACGCACATGCTAAAAACCTTAAAGACAACGGCTATGACGTTATAATCGGTATCCGCCCAGGACATTCTTTCGACAGAGCTAAAAAAGATGGATTCGATGTATATCCAGTTGGAGAAGCAGTAAAACAAGCAGACGTAATCATGGTATTATTACCAGATGAAATCCAAGGTAAAGTATACGACGAAGAAATCGCTCCTAATCTAGAAGCTGGTAATGCATTAGCATTTGCACATGGTTTCAACATCCACTTCGATGTAATCAAACCACCAAGTGACGTAGATGTATTCTTAGTAGCTCCTAAAGGCCCTGGTCACCTTGTAAGACGTACATTCACTGAAGGCAGCTCAGTTCCTGCATTATTTGGTGTAGGCCAAGATGCAACTGGTAACGCTTTTGACATCGCATTAAGCTATGCAAAAGGTATCGGTGCAACTAAAGCTGGTGTCATTGAAACTACATTCAAAGAAGAAACTGAAACAGACTTATTCGGTGAACAAGCAGTACTTTGCGGTGGTGTTACTCAATTAATCCAAAACGGTTTCGAAACATTAGTTGAAGCTAGTTACCAACCAGAACTTGCTTACTTCGAAGTATTACATGAAATGAAATTGATCGCTGACTTAATGTACGAAGGCGGTATGGAAACTATGCGTTATTCAATTTCAAACACTGCTGAATACGGTGACTATGTTTCAGGTCCACGTGTTATCACACCAGACGTTAAAGAAAACATGAAAGCTGTATTAACTGATATCCAAAACGGTACATTCGCTAACAACTTCATTAAAGATAATGAAAATGGATTCGAAGAATTCTACAAACTACGTAAAGCAGCACAAGGTCACCAAATCCAAGAAGTTGGTAAAAAACTTCGTGAAATGATGCCATTCGTTGAAAATAAAACTATTGAAGAATAATACTAAATCAGGAGGTTGATTATTTATGAGTCATATTCAAATATTTGATACAACACTAAGAGACGGTGAACAAACGCCCGGAGTCAGTTTTTCCTTTGATGAAAGACTGACTATCGCAAAGCAACTTGAAAAATGGGGTGGCGATGTAATTGAAGCTGGATTCCCTGCTTCTAGTGAAGGTAGCTTTAAATCAGTTCAAGCTATTTCACAAGCTTTAACTAAAACTGCTGTAGTAGGCTTAGCAAGATGTAAGAAAAGCGACATCGATGCTGTGTACGAAGCAACTAAAGAAGCAAAATATCCGCAATTACATGTATTTATCGCTACTAGCCCTATTCATTTAGAGCATAAATTGAAAATGACTCAAGAAGAAGTGCTAGAGCAAATTACTGAAAATGTTGCTTATGGCAAATCTTTATTCGATGTTGTACAATTCTCACCCGAAGATGCAACACGTACTGATTTAGATTTCTTAATCAAAAGTGTGCAAACAGCTGTAGACGCAGGTGCAACAATTATCAACATTCCTGATACAGTAGGTTATAGCTATCCAACTGAATTCGGAAATATCTTTAAAGTATTGCTTGAAAATGTTAAATCTGATCAAGAAATTATCTATAGTGCACACTGCCACGATGACCTAGGCTTAGCTGTTGCAAACAGCATGGCTGCCATCGAAAATGGTGCAAAACGTGTTGAAGGTACAATTAACGGTATCGGTGAACGTGCTGGTAATACTGCACTTGAAGAAGTTGCGCTTGGTTTATACGTACGTAAAGATCACTATGGTATTGAAACAAGACTTGAGCTTGGACGTACTAAAGAAACTTCTGATTTAATTTCTCGTTTCGCTGGTATTCCAGTACCTCGAAATAAAGCTGTTATCGGCCAAAACGCATTCAGTCATGAATCAGGTATCCACCAAGACGGCTTCTTGAAAAACCGTGAAACATACGAAATCATGACGCCACAATTAGTGGGTATCCAAACATCTGAATTGCCTCTTGGTAAATTGTCTGGTAAACATGCTTTCGCTGAAAAGTTAAAACAACTTGGCTACGAAATCAGTCCAGAAAAACAAGTTGAATTGTTCAAACAGTTCAAATCTATTGCCGATAAAAAGAAAAATGTTTCTGATTATGACGTACATGCCCTTGTTCAAGGTCATTACCATGAAACAAATGCTGCTTATCATGTTGAAAATCTTCAACTACAATTTGTGGCTGAAGGTGTACAAAGTGCAGTCGTTCAACTTCGTGATAATGACGGCAAACAATATCAATCAGCAGCAACAAGAACAGGTTCTATTCTTGCAGTATACAATGCAGTAGACTTAATCTTCGATGCTGAATCTGAATTGTTGAACTATCAAATCTCTTCAGTAACTGAAGGTTCAGATGCACAAGCACAAGTTAACGTTGAACTTAGCATTGATGGACGCTCTTACTACGGTATCGGTATCGACCATGACGTATTGCTTGCTTCATGTAAAGCTTATGTGGAAGCTTATTCTAATCATATTGCTGATGCATCAGTTAATAATGAGGTGAACGCATGAGTTATAAAATCACTGCCCTCCCAGGCGATGGTATAGGTCCAGAAATACTTGAAGGTACTTTGAAAATATTAGAAAAATTAAGTGGAAAATATAACATTGATTATGAATTAGAAACTTATGATTTTGGAGGGGCCGCTATAGATAACTATGGCGACCCGCTTCCATCATCTACGCTTGAAGCTTGTAAACAATCTGATGCGATTCTTTTAGGTGCAATCGGCGGTCCAAAATGGACAAACAGCCCAAAACGACCTGAAGCTGGCTTACTTGCTTTAAGAAAGAACTTAGAGTTATTCGCAAATATCCGCCCTACTGCTGTAGTTGAAGGCACGACTGAATTCTCTCCTCTTAAAGCAGAACGTGTACAAGGTACTGATTTAGTGATTGTCAGAGAATTAACAGGCGGTTTATACTTCGGTGAACCGAAAGAATTAGCTGAAGATCATGCAATTGATTCATTAACATATACTAAAGCAGAAGTTGAACGTATTGCACACGCAGCGTTCAAACTTGCACAATCAAGACGTAAGAAATTAACTTCAGTGGACAAAGAAAATGTATTAGCATCAAGTAAATTATGGCGTAAAACAGTTGATGAAGTATCTGCTTCATATCCTGATGTGGAAGTAGAACATCTACTTGTTGATGCATGCAGTATGCATTTGATTACGCGTCCAACACAATTTGATGTGATTGTAACTGAAAACTTATTCGGTGATATTTTAAGCGATGAAGCTTCTGTCATTCCAGGTTCATTAGGTGTATCCCCTTCTGTCAGCTATGGACAAAAAGGTACAAAACTTTATGAACCAATTCATGGATCAGCACCTGACATTGCGGGTCAAGATATTGCGAATCCGACAGGTATGGTGCTTTCATTAGCAATGTGTTTCAGAGAAACATTTAATCAAGCAGAAGCGGCAGAAGAATTAGAAAAGATTGTTTATGGTTTACTGAAAGAAGGCTTTACGACACCTGATTTAGGCGGAAAAGCACATACTTCAGAAATCTTCGAGAAAATTTTACAACAACTTTAAAGGATGGTGATTGAAATGGGACAAACTTTGTTCGATAAAATATGGAATAGACATGTTCTCACAGGAAATGCAGGTGAACCGCAATTATTATACATTGACTTGCATTTAATCCATGAAGTGACATCACCTCAAGCCTTTGAAGGATTAAGAATTCAACACAGACCACTGAGACGTCCGGATTTAACGTTTGCGACAATTGATCATAACGTACCGACAGAAGATATTTTCAACATCAAAGATGAAATTGCAGCAACACAAATCAAGACGCTTCAAAAGAACTGTGCAGAGTTTGGGGTTCGACTGTTTGATAATGGTACTGAAGAACAAGGTATCGTACATATGGTTGGACCAGAAATGGGATTAACGCAACCTGGTAAAACCATTGTTTGCGGTGACTCTCACACAGCAACACACGGTGCTTTCGGTGCCATTGCTTTCGGTATCGGAACGAGTGAAGTTGAACATGTTTTTGCGACACAAACATTGTGGCAAACTAAACCGAAGAATCTTTTAATTGATATTAATGGTGAGTTGCCTAAAGGTGTATATGCGAAAGATATTATCTTACACCTCATCAATCAATATGGTGTAGATTTCGGTACAGGTTATGCGCTTGAATTTGCAGGTTCTACAATTCGTAATCTATCAATGGATGCGAGAATGACAATCTGTAATATGGCGATTGAAGCCGGCGCAAAATATGGTTTAGTTGAACCAGATGAAACAACACTAGAATATGTCAAAGGTCGTCCTTACGCTGATATTGATGAGGAAACTGCAGAATATTGGCAATCACTTTATAGTGATAAGGATGCACAATTTGATCGTGTGATTGAGTTAGATGTATCTGACCTAGAACCACAAGTAACTTGGGGTACTAGTCCTGAAATGGGTGTAAGCTTCAATACACCTTTCCCAGAAATTCAAAACGTCAATGACGAACGTGCTTATCACTACATGGATTTAAAACCAGGTGAAAAAGCTGAAGATATTGAACTTGGTTATGTATTCTTAGGCTCTTGTACAAATGCGCGCCTTTCTGACTTACAAGAAGCAAGTAAATTTGTTAAAGGACATAAAGTACATCCTAATATCACAGCAATTGTTGTACCTGGTTCAAGAAGTGTTAAACATCAAGCTGAAGCATTAGGACTTGATAAAATCTTTAAAGATGCAGGCTTTGAATGGCGTGAACCTGGCTGCTCAATGTGTCTCGGTATGAACCCTGACCAAGTACCAGCTGGTGTCCACTGTGCTTCTACCAGCAACCGTAACTTCGAAGGTCGTCAAGGTAAAGGTGCAAGAACACATCTTGTATCCCCTGCTATGGCAGCAGCTGCTGCGATTGAAGGACGCTTCGTAGACGTCAGAAAATGGGAGGCGCTTGAACATGCTTAAAATCGAACCGATTACACAATATACAGGTAAAACTGCTATTTTATTTCACGATAATATTGATACAGACCAAATTATCCCAAAAGTCCATCTCAAAGGCGTTTCTAAAACAGGACTTGGTCCTTACGCCTTTGATGAGTGGCGTTATCTAGAAGATGGTTCAGATAACCCTGAATTCGAATTAAACCAACCTCAATATAAAGGTGCTTCAATTCTTATCACAGGTGATAACTTTGGTTGCGGTTCTAGTCGTGAACACGCAGCTTGGGCATTAAAAGATTATGGCATCAATATTATTATTGCGGGCAGCTTCAGTGATATTTTCTACATGAACTGCACGAAAAATGCATTATTACCTATCGCACTAGAAAAAGAAGATCGCGAGTTCCTTGCGAAATATAAAGAGCTCGAAATTGACCTTCCGAATCAGGTAATCAAAACACCTGATCGCGAATTACATTTTGATATTGATTCAACTTGGAAGAACAAACTTGTTCAAGGACTAGATGATATTGCCGTCACATTGGCATACGAAGACCAAATTGAACAATACGAACAGAAATACCAACACAATTAAGGAGTGAGCGAAATGACTGTACAAACTGCTGTATCAGCTAAAGACATAGAAGAGGCTTTTTTATCATTACAGCCGATTGTCAAAGAAACGCCTTTAGAGAAAGATCATTATTTATCTTTAAAGTATGACTGTAATGTATATTTAAAAAGAGAGGATCTGCAATGGGTACGTTCCTTTAAACTAAGAGGTGCTTATAACGCAATTCAAGTATTGAGCGAAAGCGAAAAAGCAAAAGGTATTACATGTGCGAGTGCCGGCAACCATGCACAAGGTGTCGCATTTACTGCACAACGATTAGGATTAAAAGCAGTCATCTTTATGCCTGTGACAACTCCCCTTCAAAAAATTAATCAAGTTAAATTCTTTGGTGGAGAAAATGTTGAAGTAATCTTGGTTGGTGATACATTTGATGATTGTTTAAAAGAAGCCCTAGAATATACTGAAAAACATGCGATGAACTTTATTGACCCATTTGACAATGTCAATACAATTGCAGGTCAAGGTACAATCGCAGCGGAAATTTTAAAAGAAGCACAAGAAAGCAATATCGATGTAGATTATCTATTTGCCGCAATTGGTGGCGGCGGATTAATTTCTGGTGTAGGTACTTACTTTAAAGAGAAGTCGCCTCAAACAAAAATTGTAGGTGTTGAACCTAAAGGTGCTGCAAGTATGTATACTTCAGTTGTCTTAGAACATCACAGAGTGAAATTACCAGAAATTGATAAGTTTGTAGACGGTGCATCTGTTGCACAAGTCGGCAAAATTACATTTGAAATTGCGAAAAAAGTCGTTGATGATTATCTTCAAATCGATGAAGGTGCTGTATGTTCTACAATCTTAGATATGTATTCTAAACAAGCCATTGTCGCAGAACCTGCAGGTGCATTAAGCGTCTCAGCTCTAGAACAATATCGTGATCAAATCAAAGGCAAAACAGTAGTTTGTATTATCAGCGGTGGTAACAACGATATCAACCGTATGAAAGAAATCGAAGAACGCTCACTTTTATATGAAGAAATGAAACACTACTTCATTTTCAACTTCCCTCAACGTCCTGGTGCGTTAAGAGAGTTCGTAAATGAAGTATTAGGACCAAATGATGATATCACTAAATTCGAGTACTTGAAAAAATCTTCTCAAAACACAGGTACAGTTATCATAGGTATTCAATTAAATAACCATGATGACTTAACGCGTTTGAAAGAAAAAGTACATGAGTTTGATCCATCAAATATCTATATTAATGAAAACAAAATGTTGTATTCATTATTGATTTAATCTAAAAAGCAGGAGATGCCATAATTCTAAAATGACTTATGGTTTCTCCTGCTTTTTCTTTATATACATATGCCTATTAATTTTCCGCACAGCTTCTCCACTTACACATTTTAAGCTAAATTCTCGTTTATTGAATGAGTCTTTAACTAATGCTGATTAAAAATGCTTTTTATATACCTATTTAAAACAGTATGTAATGTTTTATATGTATCTTATGAACTATATCAATTTCTCTTATAAAAAAGCATAAAAAAAAGACCTCAAACCTGAGATCTCAATGCGGCTCATCGCATCCAAAATATATAATATACGATTATACATTCAAAACTAGATAGTAAGTAAATTT
>NZ_KV808496.1:1467-20601 GCF_001812305.1 Staphylococcus sp. HMSC056G08 | reverse complement strand
TATCACCAGTCCTAAATAGTATAGAGCCTTTTTTGATTGCTATAACCCAGGAAATAAAAAGTATATTTTCTCTTTCCTTCATCCTTATAACATGAAAACATCCCCGCCGAATGACAGGGATGTAGGGTGTATTGCTTTTATTTTTTATTGTATTTTTCGATTTCTGCTTCACGTAATTCAACACGACGGATTTTACCTGAATTAGTTTTTGGTAATTCTTCAACAAATTCAATCGCACGTGGATATTTATAAGGTGCGACATCGTACTTGACATAATTTTGAAGTTCTTTCACTAAGTCATCACTTGGTTCATAGCCATCTTGTAAGATAATGAAGGATTTTACGATATTACCACGTAATTCATGTGGGCTTGCGACCACTGCACATTCTTTAACTGCAGGGTGTTTCGTTAATGAATCTTCCACTTCGAATGGTCCGATTGTGTAACCAGAGCTGATAATGATATCGTCTTTACGGCCTTCGAACCAGAAGTAGCCATCTTCATCAACTTTAGCTAAGTCGCCTGACATGAAATAGTTGCCGACGATACGTTCTTGTGTACGTTCAGGCTCTTTGAAGTAACCTTTGAACAATGCAGGTAAATCGACTGGAACAGCGATATTGCCGACTTCTCCGACTTCAGCTAAGTTACCTTCATCGTCAATAATAGTGACTTCACTGCCAGGGATAGCTTTACCCATAGAACCTGGTTTACCTTTAACATCTTTTAATAAACCGATTACCAAAGTACTTTCTGTTTGACCATAACCGTCACGCACTGTGATATTGAAAGTATCTTGGAATTTCTCAACAACTTCTTGGTTTAAAGGTTCTCCGGCTGATACAGCGTCATGAAGATGAGATAGGTCATAACTACCTAAATCTTGGAGCTTGGCCATAATACGGTACTCAGTCGGCGTACAGCAAAGTACGTTGATTTTGTATTTTTCGAGTAATTCTAAATAGACTGTGCCGTTGAAGCGACCATTAAACACAAAGGCTGTTGCGCCGGATGTCATTGTAGATAGGAATGGACTCCATACCCATTTTTGCCAACCAGGTGCGGCAGTGGCCCATACAATGTCACCTTCACTGATGTTCAACCAATGTTTCGGTGCCATCTGCATATGTGCGTAACCCCAGCCATGTGAGTGTACAACAGCTTTAGGATTGCCTGTTGTACCTGATGTATAAGGTAAGAAAGCGACGTCATCACGTTTTGTCGGTGTGATGTCTAATTCCTCACTCATTTCTTTTTTGCCTTCTTCGACATTAATCCAATCTTCTTTAGTATCCCCAATAATGAATTTTGTTAAGTCATCATATTCTTTTACGCCTTCAAATTCATCTGCCCCTGACGCAATAGACAAGACTGCATCGACTTCACCGTGTGTAATACGGTACTGCAAGTCTTTCGTTCTTAACATTTCAGATGCTGGGATTAAAGCGACACCTAATTTCAATGCCGCAATATAAACTTCATATGTTTCAATACTGCGTTCCATTTTAATGAGTAATGTATCGCCTTTACGCAAACCATGTTGTTTAAATAAATTACCAATGCGATTTGCGCTGCGAATTAATTCATCATAAGTTACTTCTGTTGTTCCACCTGCATTATCTTCAAAGATGATCGCAACTTTTGATTTATCTTTTGCGTACTTCTCAATCTCAGAGACAATATTGAAATCTTCAGGTGCCACTAAATGGGGTTTATTCATTCTTTTACTCCTCCTAACACTAAAAGCACGTTCTGTTATTTTATTTTGAAAATAGAATACCACTCCATTCTATCAATCCTCAACTTATAAGATAAGCGAAGCGGTTTAAATTATTAAGGAAAACGTTTTCTTTTAAAAATTAATTCTACTTAAAGAATAGAAATACTTGTTATAATGAAACTGAATCAAATTATAGAAAGCAGGTATCAAGATGAAATCCATTCTTTTATTGGGCCAATCCAATATGGCAGGCAGAGGCTTTCTAAATGAAGTTCCAGCCATTATTAATGAACATATCAATGTCTTGCGAAATGGCAGATGGCAAATGATGGGTGAACCGATTCACGCTGATAGACATTTAGCAGGTGTCGGTTTGGCGAGTGCGTTTGCGCAAGCTTGGTCAATCGACCATCCCAATGAATCTATCGGCTTAATCCCTTGTGCTGAAGGCGGCAGCGCTATTTCAGAATGGCAACCCGGAAGTGTACTCATGCGCCATGCACTTTCTGAAGCACGTTTTGCGCAAGAAACGAGTGAAATTATCGGTATCTTATGGCACCAAGGTGAAAACGACTGTAATCATGATTTATATCAAGTGTATCAATCACAATTAAAAAATGTGATTGCACATGTTAGAAAGGAACTTGATCTGCCTCATGTACCTTTCATCATAGGTGGGTTAGATCATTTAACACATGCAGAAGGTTTCAGTCGTACTTTGACACAACATGCAGAAATCAACCATATTTTACAAACTATGCCGCAACAAGTACCAGACACATACTTTGTCACTTCAAAAGGGTTAACAATGAATCCAGACGGTATTCATTTTAATGCACAATCATTAAGAAGATTCGGCTTGCGTTATTATGAAGTGTTTAAAACGTTAACGTCATTATACGAACCGTTAAAAGACGAAGCGACATGTGTTGAAGCCTTATATGAACGTCCGCTATCTAAAAATGAACAAATGCGTGTTGAATATGAAAAGTTAGCGACAGGTCAAATATCATTTGAAACGTTTAGCGAACGTCTTAAATCATAGAAAACAGAATGCACCCTCGTGTCATCAACACGAGGGTGTTAAACTATCTGTTATTAGATTTCTAAAAATTCAAATAATTTTTATGCTAAGTTCGTATCGTTAGGCAAAGTGGCTTTCTTTTTTCTAGCTTTCACACCTTCACGTTTATCTTTCGGCAACTTCACAATCTTATATCCTGTGTATGCGAAGATAATAGAAATGATTGGTACTAAGAAGTTTAAGAATGCGAATGGCGCATACTGCATTACGCCGACACCTAATGTTGATGCGATAAACACACCACATGTGTTCCATGGTACGAAGACAGAAGTCAGTGTACCGCCATCCTCTAACGCACGTGATAAGTTCTTAGGATGTAAACCTTTATCCGCAAAAGTTTGTGCATACATACGTCCTGGTACGATAATAGAAATATATTGTTCAGAACATGTGAAGTTTGTACCGATGCAAGATAGAATCACTGATGTTAATAATGAACCTGTATTCTTTGCCCAACGTAAGATGATGCTAATGAGTGAATCTAACATACCTGAATATTCTAAGACACCACCGAATGTCATTGCGACGAGTGTCAGTGAGATTGTATAGAACATAGATTCTAAACCACCACGGTTAAATAACTCATCCACCATCTTATTGCCTGATTCCATTGTATAACCTGTTTGAAGTGCAGTCAGTGCTTCTGTTAAAGAACCGCCTTGTACAAAAATTTGTGCGAAGAATCCTAAGATAATACCAGCACAAATGGCAGGAATGGCAGGTACTTTAAACATTACTAATACAATAACAGCTAAAGGAATTAACAATAACCAAGGTGAAATCACAAATTCATTCTGCATCGTTGATAGAATTTTCTCAATATTTTTAGCGTCGAAATTACGATTACCATACTGCATCCCAATAATAAAGAATGCGATGAGTGAAATCACAAGTGCTGGGATTGTTGTATAAGTCATATGTTTAATATGTTCGAATAAATCTACTTTTGTTAATCCTGATGCTAAGTTTGTTGTATCAGAGAGCGGACTCATTTTATCTCCAAAATATGAGCCTGAGATGACAGCGCCTGCTACCATACCTGGATTGATTCCCATACTCATTCCAATCCCCATTGAAGCAACCCCCACAGTTGCCATGGTAGACCAAGAACTTCCGATTGCTAATGCGACAATACCACACAGTAAGACGACTACTGCTAAGAAGAAACGTGGATCAATCAACTGTAGACCATAATAAATCATTGTCGCAACGACACCGCTGCCAATCCATGATCCGATAATCAATCCGACTAAAATAATGATGACAATCGCAGGTAATGCATGTCTAATCCCCTTATACATCATCTGCTCGACATCGTCGAACTTATAGCCATGCAACATTGTAACCCCGATAGCCACTGCTGTCCCAATCATCAGTGGAATATGTGGTTCTTTCTTTAATACTGCGACTGTAAATAACATGACCGCTATCATTAACCCCAATGTAAATAATGACGGCCAAATTCCTATGGCTTTTGGTTTCTTTTCATTTTGTGCTTGTTGTTCTACGTTTTGCCCATTTTTCTCTTCTCCTTGCATATATAAACCAGCCCCTTTTTATATCTTTAGTGTCATAATACATAAAAATGAAATCGCTTCCAACAAACAATTGACAGACAAAATGTTCAAATTCACCCTCTTTTTGTCTTTTCTGAAAATACAATGTCATTTCAGAAAGTGCTACAAAGTAAGTCATACCAACTGTTTTGATAATTCTGATAACTTAAATTACACATTCATTTTACCGATAATTTAAGTATCGAAAAAAATTAAAAAAATTTAAAATGCAGTTGCGAAATCGTCGATTAACGCAGCAGCATTTTAATGAAGTGAATCACAGGAGATATGTCATTAGTTATTACTACCCCTAAATTATAAATTTAAAGCAAATTGCATAAAAATGTAGGATAAAATGTTAAGGTTAAACTAGCTTGAGAAAATTAACTGTGTTAAAAAAGCCATGCTAAATTTTATTTTGCTCAATTGCTTTACCGGATTTAATATTTAATTAAGATTATAATGTTTTCACAAAAAATATGATTAAATTATTTCAAGAAGGTTACACTGTTACTAAAGGGATTAATAAGTATGGATAAGCTTAAAGCGGAAATTAAGTGAACTTAGGAAAGGAGATAATTATATAGAAAGAGCGATAAAAAGAGGTGTTTTAGAATGAGAAAGATAAAGAATCCGATATTGATTTCAGCGAGTGTGGTTTCGATAGCTATGGTTAGTTTGTTGACATTATCTCCAGTAACGTTCAGTGCTTCAGATAAATATCAATCGATGACGCAACTGCAAGAGGCTACACAAGAGGGTAAAGATTGGACGATCAAAACAAGTAAGGGCACAAATGAAACACTGATTGTTGCACCCCATGGCGGTGGCATTGAACCAGGTACAAGTGAAATTGCTTATGAAATCGCAAATAAAAATAATGCGAGTTACTACACATTTAAAGGTATTCGTCCAATAAATAATAAAGAACTGCATGTCACATCCGCAAATTATGATGAACCTAAAGCACAAGCCATGGTTCATGAGTCGAAAAATACAGTGACTATTCATAAAACAGCACGTTCTGGTAATGATATCTATGTAGGAGGACGAGATGATGCTTTACGTGAACGCATCACTACGTCGTTAAGATCAGAAGGTTTTGATGTCACAGAAGCGACAGGTAATATTGCAGGGCGTAATTTAAATAATATTACGAATCAAAACCAACAAAAAGCAGGGGTGCAAATTGAGTTGAATAATCAATTTGCGAACCAATTCTTTAAAAATAGCGATGCATCTCGTCCAAGCCGTGAAAATCCAGCGAATTGGACAGACCGTATGTCTGCATTCACTGACAGTATTAATAGCGCTTTGAATGAGTCTTAAAAAGTTAATGAATATGTATAAAGAAGCAGCGGCACCTTTTAGGCCGCTGCTTCTTTAGTGAATCATTTGATATTAAATGAAGTTATTTAGTTTTATGACGAACAAACCAAGTAAAGCCGATAGCCAGAATCAGTCCAATACCACTAAGGAATAATAGTGGATAAAGATAAGGTGGTGTGTAAGAAAGCTGAATGTGTTTTTGACCTTTTTTAACAGGAATGACTGTTTCAATACCATTACCTTTTTTCACTTCTGCTTCTTTACCATCAATTGTCGCATGCATACCTTTTTCGTACGGTGTCGGGATGACTAAATAACCATAATCTTGTGGTTGTTTTGTAAAGGTATAGCCGTGAGATGTAGGTTTGATTTTGACACGGTCAACTGAGCGTGATGTAGTTTTCAACGCTTGATAATCTTCACCGTAGACACCTTTAAGTTTATAACGGTAATTGCCTTTAGGTAAGTTTAATCGCACTTTATCATCGGCTTTGATACGAATAGTTAATGGATTAACCACACGACGATAAGAGTAACCGAGTGAACTGCGGTTTTGCGTGAATTCATTTAGTTTAACTCGGTGTGGTTTATCTGGTGACTGTAACTCAAGTTCAATTTCAAAATATAAATCTTTATATTTATCAGTCATTGATTTTGGAAGGGTATAATCAATACCGCCATTTTTCTCTTTAACTTTTAAGGTTTCGTCTGTTTTATTCCAACGCGCATCATCAGCTTCTTCTTGGATTTGTTCTTTGTAGTTGATGTTATGTTCTGTTTTGTGAGTCGCTGGCGTAGCGTCATCTAAGACGACACCTTTTAACATCGCATGCTCTTTCTCAATTGGTGTTTTTAATTTTTTATTATCATAGACTTTATCTGTGATGTGGGTAGCAGGGTAATCAATCGTTGATGCTGAATGTTCGTATTTATTTTTCTTTCCTTTAATTGTGGATTGCGGTTCAAAACCATAAGGGCGGTTGTGGTCGATTGGGTTTTTGAAGCGGTCTTGTACGTTCCACAATGCCATTAAGTTCGCGCGATTACCTAAAAAGCGATAGTTACTATTTTTATCAATCGGCTGTGCAATCTGCATTGTTTTATCATAGTAATTTAAAATATCTCCATTAAACAGACTAGAATATAATGCGATTCCTCTAAAGCCATAAATTAAAGGCGAATTTTGTGCAGGGAATGAGAGATATTCAATACGACTGAATGGATCTTTCTCTCGTTGCAACTGATCAAATTTATGTTGCAGTTTAGCATTGTTGTAATTGTCTTCTTTCATAGAAGCAATCGGACGTTCATAAATAGACATATGTGTATCATGATAATTTTGTATCATTACCAATTGTTGAATGAATACCAGTAAAACAATTGCGATGTAGGTGGCTTTTCGCTTCAACAAGTGTGGTTGATACAAACAAATAAATAGGAAAATCATTAATACCAGTGTGACCCACATCCATGTATTATTACCGTCGTATTGTGTATACATATATAGCATGACAACGACACAGCCAAGGGCTGTATATAGGTATTGCTTGATAGAGACTTCAGAAAGATGAAGTAAGAATAACGCAATCAAGACACTGGATGAAAGTCCTAAAATATATACCCATCTGCGTGCAGGCAATGAAAAGCCATTAAAGAAACTATCGAAATAAGGTGTTAGTGATCCTATCAGCATAATCCAAGTTAAAATCGCAAATAAGCGATAGAAATAATGCTTATATAATCTAAATGCAAATAAGGCGATGAATGTCAGTGTTGAAATTGTGATGTAAAAGCCGTCAGAAAACATATGATATTTTTCTTTGAAATCAATGAGTAATGAAAGTGTTAAGTTTGGATTGATTTGACGGTCATTAGCCATAACTGCTGAAACGCCTGTATAAAAACCGAGACTTGCGATCATTAAACTGAGTACTGCCGCAATAATTAAAAGATAAAGCTTCTGTACGCGTTGGACAATGTCTTTATGGTATGGCCAAATAATGCGATATAAAGTATAAAAGCTTAGAATAATAAACTCATAATAACTGAAGTAGAAATTAGAGAATAACGTGACCGCAATCGCAAAGATAAATAAACCGATTTTGCGCGCTTGAAAGAAACGTTCTAAGCCTAATAACGATAACGGCAACAAGATTAGTACGTCACCATAAAATGACCAGGTAAAGTTAAAGTAAATCGTCACTACAGAAATTGCATACATTAACGTTGCGAGTATGACGAAGAAACGGTTGGAATTAAGGTATCTAAAGAAATAGATACTTGTTAAGACTGTGAATACTACACGAATATAACTCAAGAAAATCTGGTTGGCAGCCCAAAATTGTATACTGTGCGCAGGCAGATTAAAGAGTTGTTCACCAATATAGACGATACCGAAGTATAGCAATAATAAAGGTGAGGTTGCGTAGTAATAAGATAAGCCTTTTGTATAATCTCCGCCTAAGCCGAATGAAACATCATAAAAACTTCTGAAGTGTGTGTATTGATGATATAAATACTTTTGGAAAGGAACTAACTGTGAAAACCCATCGCCTTTACTAATGAACGCAATGCCTTTTGCCGCATTCATAAAGAAAGGAATAAAAACTAGTGTAGTTAGTGCAATACTCAAAAGTAAAATCAATAGAAAACGTTTGAGCATAGGATGATCGCCTCGCATTATGTTCAGCCTCCTTTAGTAAGTAGATTTTTAAAGAAATGAGGACTGAGATAACTTTTATGTCGTCATCTCAGTCCCTTGTTTGTGATGGGTTTAACTTTACAATTGATACAGTAATAAATTCACACTATCTTACTTCAACATCATGTTCTGTTTCTGTTTTCTTGTCTTTCTTGAAGTAAGTTGCACCTTGGAAACTGCCGAAGTTTGGATTGTCTGCGCTGTTTTTAGGATTGTAACCTAAGTCTTTAATCGTCTTAAGGTCTTGGTCGCTCATGCCGTCTTCATAATAGACATCTTTGCCGTCATTATAGAAGCGCGGCTTATCAATTGTTTCTTGCAGTGAATCTTTACCGCGTAAGTAATTAGATAAGTTTTCTTGCATAAGAGTCGGTACTTTATTACCACCTGGTGTACCGCCGCCGAAGTAATAATCTTTACCAACCACAATGGTAGGTGAGATGAATGAACGCGGTGATTTATGTTTGTCACCGTGGTTATCACTATCTGGTGAATCTGAGAAACGTTTTAAAGCATTGTTCATAAAGAAACCTTGCTTCGTATAAGCGCCAGAACCGAAGAAGTTGTTGAGTGTGTTTGTTGAGCTTGTCATGCGGCCTTGTTTATCAACAACTACAAAGTGTGAACCAGCTGTATTCACTTGTCCTTGTAAACCGAATTGATTTTTAATGTTCTTGTACTTTTCAGCACGTTTTAATAAATAATGATCTCCTGTATGTTTAGTGTCATTTTTTGCTTGATCATTGATTAAATATCTATTTTTAAAGTTTACATTTCTTGCTTCGATAACACTTTCAATAAAGTCATTTCGTTTTTCTTCACCTAAGTTACCATTGATAGACTGATCAATTTTCAGACCTTGAAGTGTCAGCATACCGCTGGTTGGGTTAGGTGACGTATAGACTTGGTTATTCAGATAATTAGTTGAAAGTGGTTGTTTCGTTTGTGTTTTATAGTCAGTGAAATCTTTCACGCTTAAATGACTCCCGCTTTGTTTAGCAATGCTTGGTCCTTGTGTTTTATAGAAATAATCTGGACCGTGATCTCTGATCCCCTTTAATGTTTTAGCTAAAGCTTCTTGTTTAACGACGTCGCCATTTTGTACGACTTGGTCTTCCTTTTTAAAGAAAGGTGAGTTGTTATCTAAGTTCCCACTATATTTAGAAAGGAGTTTTGCAAGGTCAGTGTTGACTTGGAATCCGTCCTCAGCAAGTGGAATAACATAGTTTAAGATTTTCTTTTCACTCATATGACCTTCTTTTTCGTGCATGTCATGCATACCTTGAACAAAACCAGGTACACCGACTTCGTCGCCTTTTTGATAGTTATAGCCAGAAACTGTGTTGTAGTCATAGACAGTAGGTTTGGACCCCTTTTTTCCATCATACGTCAATGACGTACCTTCACCGCCGAGTCCTGCAGCGTAAGGTTCAGTAACTGCTAAAGTATAAGCAACACCGTAAGCTGCGTCGGCTGAGTTTCCGCCTTCTTGAATAATTTTATTTCCGACAGCTCTCGCAATTTTATTGTTCGTTGCGACACCGTATTTCTTTTTAGCGTCTTTATGATTTTGAGAGGCTAATTTATTTTCATAAAGTTCATCTTTATCGACTTGGTCTTCTTTATTTACAAAGTAGAAGACAGTAGATACCAGCAATGTGATGATAAATATAACTGTCAGTACCTTTTTACTATAAATGTTCATGGAAGGTATGACCTCCATTGAAAGACACGTGTTTTTCAGTTTTTAAATCATGCTTTTCATATTTATCTAAAGGTTCATTCGCATTGCTGAGAATAATCATTAAGAAAATGCTGGCGATGATCAATACAATAGCCGCATATAATAAGTAATTCTTAATTTTCATAATAGTAGCCTCCTTTAGTATCTTTAAGTTTGATGGATGGGTGAGAAATACGATTTTTTAGTTTTGTTTTTTCTATGACGTTCATATTATCTTTGGTGATTTTATCTCCGGAAGTCTTAATCGGTGTAATCATGAAGTCACTGCGATTTCCATCCCATGATTGTTGAACCGCTAAGCCTTTTTTATTCTCAGATAAGAAATCATCTGAAGTGACATTACCTAAAC
This sequence comes from Staphylococcus sp. HMSC056G08, assembly GCF_001812305.1. NCBI lineage: Bacteria > Bacillati > Bacillota > Bacilli > Caryophanales > Staphylococcaceae > Staphylococcus > Staphylococcus sp. HMSC056G08. The sequence goes on along the minus strand of NZ_KV808496.1, from coordinate 10,117 downwards.
TGTAGAAGATTGGTGTATTTTGATGTTCTTCAATTTTTTGAATCACTGTATTATGGCCTAAGACCACATCAGCACCTGCTTCTGCTAGGGCGTGACCGTAAGTCTTCTGACGGCTTGTGACATGGGGTTCATCTGGAATACCCCAGTCTACATTGACAACAACCATGTCACTTTCTTCTTTAAGTTTTTTCACTAATGGAACAAAGATTTTCGGATCTAAAGCGATAGATGTTGTGGCTTTATTCGCATTCGTATATTTTGAGTTGATGTCTGTAAATGACACAGTCGCAATTTTCTTACCATGAATCGTCTTATGAGATACTTTACTGTTTAATGGGTTTGAACCATTACCGGTTAAAAAGTTATAACCGTATTTTTGATTGGCTTGTTTTTCAATTTGTTTCATATCTGCGAGGTCTACTGCGTTGTTGGTCAAATTAAGATTTGTAAAGCCAAGTGATTTCATAAATGCGATATTATCTAAGTTCTTTTTGACGTTCTTAGATGGATTTTTAGATACGCGATTGATATTCAAGCTAGTTGAAGCATAATCACTTTCTTTAATGATGCTGTGAATGGGGTCGAACATATCATCTAAGTCACTTTGTCTGATGTATTTATTCAAATTGACATTACCAAAGTAAGCTAAGTGAATATCATCTTTATGTTTAGCGAAGACATCGACCTTATGTGTTTTAGCAGTGGCCATGAGCGTTATGAGTAGTATCAGCGCAACGATAGACACAACTAACATGTATTTAGAATTATGCTTCTTTTGATTTTTGGATTTCTTTAAAATCCAATTCTCTATATTGAAACGTTGCTTGTTAGCCATACTCTAACTCCTTCTTATTTGATAAAGCTATATGCGAATAACACGACGTACGTGATACAAGTCAGCAGCATACATGAAGCTAACGTAGTGATTGTACCTTGTTTTTGAATGGTATTCGCGATAATGCCTGGAATGACAATACCGATACCGGATATCTGCACGACCTCAAAGGGGGTCAGTGGATATATCAAGTCAAAAACGAATTTTATAATCATGCCGGTTAAAATCATTGCGGCGAACTTTCTACGTCCATAAAGTAAAGCAACTTTACTAATACCGTGTGCCACAATGAAGTATGTCAGACAGCTGATAATCAGTACTGACAGCAACATAATAGGTTGATCAAATATTAAAGCTAAATAACCAGGTACTACGAGCCCTGCAGGATTGATACCGAATTTCTCAGCGAATATCAAGCTGAGTACGATACCTACAAATAATGAGAAATACAGCTCTGAACCTACCAAAATTAATCCATCCCTTCTAATAAATTCACGACTTTCTTGCCGTTACCATGAATATTGCCGACACAAAATACCAGTGCCGATTTGGATTCCTCATAGATTGCTTGTTCTACTTCTTCGAAAGGTCTTCCTTCAAAGTTCAAGTATTTTTTATCTGGTTGAGATTTCATGACTTCTGTCACAAGCTGCGTACTCTTGCCGACACAAATCAACGTGTCGAAGTCTACGTCAGTAATGAAATCTTCAGCAAAGAGTTTTGTTCTATCTAAACGGTCACCACGACAATTCAAAATAATGACTTTTTTTTCATAGGGATATTTGTAGTCGATTACTTTTTGGAGAATCGCTTTAGATGACTGAGGTTCGTTTGCGGCGAAGGCATTAACGAAGATGTTCTTAGTATCGTTCTTATGATAGTAGTGTATATGTACTGCGCCACTATCAGGCGGTGCGTTCAACATACCTTCAATTGCGACATCTGGATTGGCGCCGATTGCTTTTGCGACACCCATCGCAATCGCGACATTGTCAGGGAAGACGATATAGTCGAATTTTCGAAGTAAATCTTCTTCAACTTTATCTCTGTCCACGACAATCGTTTCAGTGTTGCGTTTATCTGCGACTTTCTTAAAGAAGTCTGTGTAATCGTCTTTCATGATGACAAGTTTTCCGTTATAAGGAATGGTTGCGGTAAATGCTTCTGCCACTTCATCTAATGTCGGACCTAAAGTTTCCATATGGTCTTCCATGACATTGACGATGACACCCACATTCGCCTTTAACAGCTTTTCTTGAAAGACGATTTGATAGTCTGGATTGACGGCCATACATTCATTGACGATGGCTTTACCTTTGTTGTCGATGACATTCTGCAAAATATCCTTTTGCTCTCCGATGTTCGGACCTTGAGGTTTACGAACGACTGGATATTCTTCTTCATCAAACCAATACAGCATTCGGGCATCAGTTCCTGTTGTTTTACCAATAACTTGGTAGTTATCTTCTCGTAAGATGCCGTAGATTAATCGAGTAATGGTGGACTTACCGCGAATACCGTTAATGTTGATACGTATCGGAATCTGTTTGATACGTTTTCTATGTACATGCATTTCACGAATGCCAAGTACTAAAATCAATGCGGAAAATATGATTACTAATAACAAAATTTTCACCTCGTTTTTTTATCCCCGAACAGATTAACATATCAAATATTAAAAAATATAATTTTACTAAAATGTAAGAATGTTTATTATTTGTTAGAAAAATGTAATATATTTTAGTTAAAACCTATCAATTAGCATTAAATAATTAAAATGTCATAATATACAGGCAAATGTGACAATTTTATAACAGGCACTATAAAAACTCAGGAAAAAGTTGATAGGTCTCACTTTATAAAGGTCTCCATTATTGTTTAACAACGGTAATATTTGTAATATATGTAATATTATTAATTATTACCATTAAAATCTAAAAATTAGTTTATATGTATCAATTTATAATTACACAAAAACGGAACTATTTTAAATGTATCAAGCTTAATGCGGCGATGTATGATATAGAAAATTTTGTAAGTTGGAGATGGCATTTACCATTGAAAATGGAAAGTTTATGAAAATTAACTACTATGTTAAGTAAGATAATCTTATGGGAATTTATTTTGAGACAACCCAGCTTAGAATGAACTATTGAAAAGCTTATCGCATATATGTAAGGTAACTCGGGAAAAGATTATTAACGATATAGAAGAGAGAAGGAAGAAAAAATGGAAACGATTTTGGTTGAAGAACACTATATACTGACAGATGTACAAGAAAAGGTGAGGAATTTAGTTTCGAAAGATCCTAAAGGTGTTCCGTTAGAAACAATGCTTTCAGCTTTAGAAGAAAAGACTGACTTTCATGGTGAAGATGATCTAGACCAACATAAAACGCGTATGAAATTTATGAATGACAATAACGTACGTATGCAGGTTTTATCTTATGGTAAAGAAGCACCTTCACTCTTAATAGGACAGGCAGGAATTGAATTATGTCAGTTATGTAATGATGTGTTAGGAGAGTATGTGGACTTACGTCCGACACGTTTTCAAGGCTTGGCGGTATTGCCGATTAATGAACCAGAAGCAGCAGCACAAGAATTAAGAAGAAGTGCAAAAGAACTAGGACTTAAAGGTGCGTTGATTGCAGGAAGAGGAGATGACGGTACGTTCTTGGATCATCCGAAGTATGAGGGGATATTTGAAGCGGCTGCAGAATTAAACGTACCAATTTACTTACATCCAGCACCGATTAAGTCTGAAGTCTACCAAGCTTATTATAATAGCTCAAGCTATGATGACGTTACTGCATCAATATTTGCGTCATTTGGCTATGGTTGGCATATGGAGACAGGGGTTCATGCGGTTAGATTAGTGCTTTCAGGATTATTAGACCGTTATCCGAATCTACAAATCATCCTCGGCCATTGGGGAGAGTTTGTGCCGTTCTTCTTAGAACGTATGGATCAAGCAATCATATCAGAGCATTTAAAACAACCTATCAGTACGTATTTTAAAAATAACTTCTACATCACGCCGAGTGGGATGTTATCGAAACCTCAATTTGAAATGATACGTCACTATTTCGGTATTGATCGTATCTTATATGCATCGGATTACCCGTATATAAAACCAGAGGGATTAACGACATTCTTAGATGAATTGAATCTCACACCAACAGAACAAGCTAAAATTGCTTATCAAAATGCGGAACGTTTATTTAACATTGATACAGAGCAAGATTAAATAAACTGCATTATGTTATATAATGCAAAAATAAGTACAATAAGTTTGAACATTTGATGAAAAGATCAGGTAAAGTTGATTTGGTTTGACGTGAAACATTCAGGTATTTATTGTCTATGAAATAAAGTATACTTGACAAATCAAGTATAATAAAAAAGCGTTTGAATTTACGTAAATAATGACATCTATATTCCGTAAAGATATAAGTAGAGCCTCTATTTCTGACAGGCTCTACTTTTTATGTTCGTCTATAATAATTTAAAGTTATACTTATTTGTTTTAATCAAATAATTTAAGATTAATGATAAACATATTTAAGATTTAGAAAGGTTATTGATAATTTAAAGAAAACGTTTGCTTGCGATAAGGTTGTAATGACAGTATTGTTAAAATACAACTTGTGAGCGATTGTATGTTTTAAACATACAATGTTTTATAATATGTACAATTAAATATTTCGATTTGCTATTATGATATTAATGTGAGGCAAGAGAAACTTCGTAACAACTAGGAGGTCTTTGATTAGAAATGAAAGAAAAAGCAATATTAAAATCGCTTCATGTATGTTTAGGTATCAATGTTAAAGCATACGATTCTAATCTGAATGAGATACAGGAGTATACATCGAAGAAAATGATAAGCCCGCAATATAACGAACTAGATCTTATTAAATCTGTTGAAGATGAAAAGAAAAGGCATAATTACTATATTTTAACAGGTGCCATGAATGAAGTATTTCTACTTCATAACTTTGAGGACAAGCATTATCTGTTTGGTCCGTTTAATGTCCATTGTTTACCACCGGACGACTTCTTTACACACTTTTTAAAACAACAAAACATCAGCATTAAATTTAAAAAGGCAATCAATGATTATGCACCAGAAATAAAGCTCTATTCTCTAGAAGACATTAGAGACATTATTAAATTAGTGCACTATCTTTTTACATTAGATCGTCAATCAGACCCGACTTTTGAGCCTATACATAGCTATGTAGAAAAGTTGCAGAAAATGTTAGACGACGCTGGGTTAGAGAAATTATTTTTTATTGAAAATGAAAACGAAAAGAATAAATTAAAGTATGAAAAGCAAGTGATGGATTTAGTTAGACAAGGTTCTATAACAAAGTTGAAGAAATCTCTATCAGATTTGGAAGGAGGAATCATGCCAACAAGCAAAAGAGATTCTATTCGTAGTGAGAAGAATTATTCGATTATCGTTTTTGAAAAATTATCACAACTCGCAATAGAATCAGGCATGGATGTATTAGAAGCAACCCGCACGAGAGACCAAATGATTATTGACAATGAAGCCGCTAAAAACTTTTCGGAAATTATGAAAGTCAGAAATGGCGCTATCGTATTTTTCACTCAAAAAATAGGTGAAATCGTGGATGAAGAGCTCTCCCCATTTTTATCTTCAATTCTCAACTATATCAACCAGAATCTTTACAATGAAATCACGATAGAGTCGATTGCTAAAGAATTTAACATTAGCCAAACGACCTTAAATTTAAACTTTAAAAATGAACTTGGTATGACAGTTAAAAAGTATATTACTAAGTCAAAACTAGAAGATGCTAAGAAGTTACTAGATCGTAACTTAAACATCAGTGAAATCTCCCAAATGTTAGGTTATGCAGATTCTTCTCATTTCTGTAAGAAATTTAAAAAAGAATTTGAAATGACACCTACACAGTACAGAAGAAACAAAAAAGTATAATATCACAAAAATATGTAAAGTAATAAGTACCCTTTCTATTATTTAATACAATATTTTAATACTATAATTAAATATAATCACATTAAGCCGTCTGATTTGTTATTGTTTCCTACTCATTTTGTGAGTCCCCAGGGATGAAGAAAGTCTGTCTATTTCAAACACTAGTTCTTCTCCAACGTTCTACAGGAACAATACAGATTGGTTCGGCTTAATTTTTATACCTAATTAGGGATAAAAGCATTGAACGGCTTAAATAGAGAGAGGAGAAACACATGAATAAACAACTAAATAATTTTGAGGCAAAGCACCGTAACAAATATGCAATCCGCCGATTTTCGGTTGGTACAGCATCCATTATTGTAGGTGCTACCTTAATATTCGGTCTTGGTCACGAAGCAAAAGCAGTAGAGGAGATAACGACATCAAACCAGGCTAAAGATTCAACATCAGTACAGCCAGATGAGCCTGCGAAAAATGCAGGGGCACCAGATGCTCAGCCGGCAAACATTGATAACACTGAAAATCAATTAAATAATGACACACTAAAAGATCCGATTAAAAATGACACACTAATAGACAACAAAGCAGATACAAAACAACAACTAGAGAATACCTCTAAAGAACCTAAAGTATCACAACCAACTACAGAATCAACACCTACCAAAGAATCAACACCTACTAAACAAAAAAATCCTATTGAAGAAAAAACTCCACTTACAGAATCAGCACCAACAATTAATGAAGCACCAGAAACAGGTGTACAACCTGAAAACAATCCACAAAAATTTGAAGAATCAGCAGAAGAAAAACAATTAATTAAACCTGTAGAAGCACCTCAAACATTAACTGCATCACAACCTGTTAATCCGGTTGTTGAAACAAGGGGTGGAGAAGCGGATATTACACCGCAAAAAACTCCAGTAGTAACGGCAGACTTATTAAAGCAATCATCTCAAAATAAAGATAGGGACACTATTGAAGCTACAGCACAAAACGCACAAATATTACGAGGAGCAGCTTATACTGCTGAAGATTTGAAAGATGTAGCAACGGATCAAAAGGGTTCTAACGTTAATGACTTAGTAACAGTTTCAAACCCACAAATTAGCCAAACAAAAATTGACCCTAACCAAGGCGGTAATTTCCGTTTAACAGCGGATTATAAAGTAGATGACAAAGTTAAAGGTGGAGATTACTTCACAGTACAAATGCCTGAATACGTGACATTCAACGGCGATTTACATTATAAAAACGCAGAAGATAAAGCATATACAGTATTAGCCACACCAACGGGTATGATTGTTGCGATAGGTGTATATGATACAAATACTAAACTTCTCAAATACACATTTACAGATTGGGTTAATGATAAACAAAATATTTCTGGCAAATTCGACTTAACACAATTTACTGACAGGGATAAAGCTACAAAAAAAGGTGTATATACTTTGAACTATGATTTAGCCGGAGAAAAGTATAACCCGCAAATCACATATGATTATGACGCTCATGATAAAGGCTTATATCCAGCTTCTGTTGATACTGTAATTACAAGTGTAGATGCCTTACAAAAAACAAATGATTTCCAACAAGTGATTTATGTTAATCCAATGGATAATAATCTAGCTGCAGCTATATTAAGAATAGGACCCAAGGATAAGGATAGTAATGCATTATTAAAAATTGATGATACACAACTTCGTATTTATAAAGTGCCTAATAAAGCAGATTTAACAGACAGCTATGCATTTGATGTTTCTAAATATCCAGATTTAACATCAAATTATCGTGTGGACACAGATAATCATGGTAATTTATTGGTGAACTTTGGGGCTATTAGCGATCCTTATGTCGTAGTTGTTGACTCAAAATTTGACCCGACACTCAGTTCTAACTTAACAACAAGATCTATATTATATGCCAGGGATTATAATGGTAGGGAAGCTACTTATTACTATGACACTAATGTAGTGACTCAATATAGTGATGGAACTGGTGACGGTGTACTTGAAAACTACAAAATTGGAGATTATGTATGGGAAGATATTAATCAAAATGGTATTCAAGAATCTACTGAAAAATCAATTGAAGGCGTAAAAGTTATTTTAAAAGATAAGGCAGGTCAAATACTTCAAACAGCAGTTACAGATAAATATGGTAACTACTTATTTAATAACCTTAAAAATGGTGAGTATGTTGTTGTATTTGAAACACCAGATGGCTATGTTCCAACAACTAAAGAATCAGGAAACAATCGTGAAAAGGACTCTGATGGATTGATTTCATATGTAACGATTAACGGAGAAGATGATTATACGATAGATTCTGGATTCTTTAAACCAGTAGTAGCGACATATAATTTAGGTGACTATGTCTGGGAAGACAGCAATAAAGATGGTATCCAAAACTTAAATGAAGTAGGAATTGCTGGAGTAACGGTCACATTAACAAAACCAGATGGTACAAAAGTAACGACAGTTACAGACGAAAAAGGTAAATATAAATTTACAGACTTAGAAAATGGTGAATACCAAGTAGATTTCGAAACGCCAGAAGGTTATAAATCTACATTAATTGAGCAAGGAAATTCTAGAGCGCTTGACTCAGAAGGCACATCAGCCACAGTGAAAATCAATAATGCAGATGATTACACAATTGACAGTGGATTCTACAAACCAACAGTTGAGCCGACACCAGTTCCAGCAACATACAACTTAGGTGACTATGTCTGGGAAGACAGCAACAAAGACGGTATCCAAAACTCAAATGAAGTAGGTATTGCAGGTGTAACAGTCACATTAACTAAACCGGATGGTACAAAAGTAACGACAGTTACAGACGAAA
>NZ_KV808496.1:0-1367 GCF_001812305.1 Staphylococcus sp. HMSC056G08 | reverse complement strand
CAAAAGTAACGACAGTTACAGACGAAAAAGGTAAGTATAAATTTACAGATTTAGAAAATGGCGAATACCAGGTAGATTTCGAAACACCAGAAGGTTATAAATCTACATTGATTGAACAAGGAGAGTCTAGAGCGCTTGATTCAGAAGGTACGTCAGCTACAGTGAAGATCAACAATGCAGATGATTACACAATTGACAGTGGATTCTACAAACCAATGGTAGAACCAACACCAGTGCCAGCGACTTACTCAATCGGAGATAAAGTCTGGGAAGACAGCAGTAAAGACGGTGTCCAAAACTCAAACGAAAAAGGCATTGCAGGTGTAACAGTTACATTGACTAAGCCAGACGGCAGCACAGAAACAACAGTGACAGACGATAACGGTATGTACCACTTCACAAGATTACCAAATGGCGAATACACAGTAACGTTCGAAACACCAAAAGGCTATGAACCAACTAAAGTGAATGTTGGAGACAAAGCATTAGACTCAGATGGTCAAACAATCAAAGTCGTAGTAGATAATGCGGATGACTTCACAATCGACAGTGGTTTCTACAAACCGACGGTTGAGCCGACACCAGTCCCAGGAACATACTCAATCGGAGATAAAGTCTGGGAAGACAGCAGTAAAGACGGTGTTCAAAACTCAAACGAAAAAGCATTTCAGGCGTAACAGTTACTTTAACTAAGCCGGACGGCAGCACAGAAACAACAGTAACTGACGACAACGGTATTTACCACTTCACAGGATTACCAAATGGCGAATACACAGTAACGTTCGATACACCGAAAGGCTATGAACCAACTAAAGTAAATGTAGGAGACAAAGCATTAGACTCAGACGGTCAAACAGTCAAAGTCGTGGTAGATAATGCGGATGACTTCACAATCGACAGTGGTTTCTACAAACCGACGGTTGAGCCGACACCAGTCCCAGCAACATACAACTTAGGTGACTATGTGTGGGAAGACAGCAACAAAGACGGTATCCAAAATTCAAATGAAAAAGGTATCGCCGGCGTAACAGTGACACTGACTAAACCAGATGGTACAACAGAATCAGTTGTGACAGATGCTGAAGGTAAGTATAACTTTACTGGATTAGAAAACGGTGAATACACAGTTAAATTCACTGCACCAGAAGGTTACACAGCAACTAAGGTAAATGTTGGTGATCAAGCATTAGATTCAAACGGTTTAGAAACGAAAGTCGTAATCAACAATGCAGATAATTACACAATCGACAGCGGATTCTATAAACCAGTGGTAGAACCAACACCAGTTCCAGCGACATACACTATCGGAGACAAAGTATGGGAAGATAGTAATAAAGATGGTGTTCAAAACTCAAATGAAAAAGGCA
>NZ_KV808495.1:0-257 GCF_001812305.1 Staphylococcus sp. HMSC056G08 | reverse complement strand
CCTTTTTTGCGACCAAATTCCCAAAATGGAATATTACACTAAACCCAAAAACTAGGAGGTGCTGTTATGGCAGGGAGAAAACCAAAATTAAACGCTGCAAAGTTGGGAAATCGAACTAAAGAAGAGCTGGAAGAAGCTGAAATGAGAGAAAATGGTTTAAAGAAGTTTGAAAAAATAGATGCTGATTATGTGCCACCAGATTTAAGCGATAATGCTAAAAAAGAATGGCAACGTATTATTCCGTTACTACAAGAATT
>NZ_KV808494.1:465-1146 GCF_001812305.1 Staphylococcus sp. HMSC056G08 | reverse complement strand
GATCGCGGGTTCGATTCCCGTCGGGACCGCCATTCATTAATATAATTATGGTTCAATAGCTCAGTTGGTAGAGCAATGGATTGAAGCTCCATGTGTCGGCAGTTCGACTCTGTCTTGAACCATTTTTTGCCGGCCTAGCTCAATTGGTAGAGCAACTGACTTGTAATCAGTAGGTTGGGGGTTCAAGTCCTCTGGCCGGCACCATCTCAGGAGGGGTAGCGAAGTGGCTAAACGCGGCGGACTGTAAATCCGCTCCTTCGGGTTCGGCAGTTCGAATCTGCCCCCCTCCACCATCTTATTTTAATAGGGGCATAGTTCAACGGTAGAATAGAGGTCTCCAAAACCTTTGATGTGGGTTCGATTCCTACTGCCCCTGCCATGGCGACTGTGGTGAAGTGGTTAACACATCGGATTGTGGTTCCGACATTCGTGGGTTCGATTCCCATCAGTCGCCCTTTATTATTAATGGGCTATAGCCAAGCGGTAAGGCAACGGACTTTGACTCCGTCACTCACTGGTTCGAATCCAGTTAGCCCAGTTACTTTTGGCGGCATAGCCAAGTGGTAAGGCCAAGGTCTGCAAAACCTTTATTCACCGGTTCAAATCCGGTTGCCGCCTCCATGAATTATGCGGGAGTAGTTCAACTTTTAGAACACGTTCCTTCCCGGAACGAGGTATAGG
>NZ_KV808494.1:0-365 GCF_001812305.1 Staphylococcus sp. HMSC056G08 | reverse complement strand
AGAACACGTTCCTTCCCGGAACGAGGTATAGGTGTAAATCCTATTTTCCGCTCCATTTTTTATTTTATGCGGGAGTAGTTCAACTCTTAGAACACGTTCCTTCCCGGAATGAGGTATAGGTGTAAATCCTATCTTCCGCTCCATATTATGCCGGCGTGGCGGAATTGGCAGACGCGCGGGACTCAAAATCCCGTTCCAGCTGATGGAGTGCCGGTTCGATCCCGGCCGCCGGTACTGAAATAGAAACATTTTTAATGTTTTAAGAGTAGAATTCTTGATATATCAAGGTTTCTACTCTTTTTTTATATACTAAGTAACGTTTAAATATATAATTGGCTCTATACTATTTAGGACTGGTGATAATC
>NZ_KV808493.1:0-2349 GCF_001812305.1 Staphylococcus sp. HMSC056G08 | reverse complement strand
TATAAATAAATTTTCCCATTACCTTAACCTCCTATAACAATCTCTCTACATCTTCAACTTGAAATTCATCCATGTACTTTTCTAGTTCGTCACGAATTTTATTAATCAAATACTCTTCCACATCTTGTAAATCAGTGTGTTTGTGGACTGTAGCTTTGACTTTTGCGGTAAACGTAGCTTTTACTTTGAATTGCATTTCTACGTCGTCATTGTCGATATTCAATTAATCTACCTCCTCGATTTCCATGATGATTTTAGCTTCATTACCGTATTGCTTTAAGGTTCTTACATCTACAATCTGGCCATCATCTTTCCACAGATGCTTATTGCCGGCATCTAAAACAGTTTTCATCAAATTATCTACATCAGGATTTGTAGACTTATACTTGCCGACCATTGCCAAGCGTTTCTTCTTACTCCAACTTTCAGGCGGTATAAAGATAAACTTCAACGTTACAATCACGCTATTTTCCAACATAAGTTTAGGCATCTGCTTTTGTATAAAAGCTTTATGCGCCGTATAAGTGGCAGGCATATAGGTTTGTACAAATTTTCCTCTATTCGCAAATCTCGGTCTTGGTGAAGCCATAGGTGCTTCATGTGTTTCATTGAACTTAATTTCTATTTCCATAAGACACCTCTATTTGACGCACAGCAGGCGTTGTACGACGTTTTTTACATTGGTATAGGAATAAGTCGTACAACCTCTCAGCGTTGCCCTGTGCTTGTGTAATCATCATCTCTGCAAACACTGAACTGCAGTTAAGATGACGCATGATATATTCTTTGGTTAACATCAAAAATTTAACCCTCGCATTCTGTAATCCTCGCCATTCATATTGATTGTTGTTGTATTTTTCATCATTCGACTAAATATTTTGGCCAGATCCTTATTTTGTATCAGTTCTTTACTACTGTTATTAGTAGTGATGATATTGTGCTTGCCAGTACGTGATTCCATTACTTCAAACAGCTTCTGTACACCGAAGTTGCTTAATGATGTTCCATAATCATCTAATACAAGCAAGTCAACATCAGATATTGCTTTATCTATTTCTCTCTCTGTGATTTGAGAAGATTTGTTATATGTGTCTTTATAGGTTGTAATTAACTGCGGCACATTCATGTATAGAACCGAGTAACCTTTCTCTTTTACACGTTTGATAGTAGCCATAGATAAATGGCTCTTACCCGTACCATAACTGCCAAATAATAAAATGGATTGTTTGTTATCTAAAGTGAAGTTGTTCGCATAACGTTCTAGTAATGCTTTCGCTCTAGCAAGTTGTTCACTTGTAGGCAGGTAATTATCAAAGGTTGCATCTGCCAGATCATCATTGATGATTGATTTTTTAAAGATTGCGTTTGCTTTAATACGTTGCTGGTTTCTTTCGAAGTTTTCTTTGGCTTCTTCAGCAAGTGCTATCATTTCGCAATCACAACCATGTTTAAATACTTGGCCATTCTCAAATTCGTAATAATCATAATTACGGCCGCACTTATCACAATGCAAGTTCATTTCCTGTTTAACAATCTTATTTCTTCCTTTTGCTTTCTTAGCTATTTCAGAAAACGAGTTCATCTAAAACACACCCTCATATTGCTTTTTCCATTCTTCGTCAACAGCGTTGGGTTGTTGTTGGTTAAGGTAACCTTCAAATTTAGTACCGAATAACGTTTCGGGTCTCAGATACTGGTTCATCTTTTTATCTTCCAACCATTGATCACTCATGTTGTCTATAACTTGTTTGAAGTCGTCTAAGCTAAATCCTTCTTTAATTCTGGCTCTAATTAGGGACTGAGTCTTTTTGGTAGTATGTTTATATTGCTTGCCTGTTCTTTTATTCAAATAATCTATTACCTGTTGATACGGTGCTGTCGGGTTGCCCGACATAGTATCTATTCTATTTATAGTATTATCTCTTGTATTATTAATACTTGTATTATTCTCTTGGAAGTTTGCTTCCATAGGGGGTAGGAAATCTTTTTCTATACCCCTATGGAATTTATTTTCTACAGGTATAGAAGATTGCGTCATGGGGTACATTCTTCTCTGTTTAACTTCATTGCCTTTATATTTGAATTCTATTGTTAAGTAACCTTGCTCTTTAAGGTTGTTTACTCTTGCTGATATAGTTCTTTTAGTTACATCGTATAACCTTGCAAAATAATTATTACTTGCAGTACAATAGCCGAATTTGTTACTCAATGCAGTGATTTCTGCGTATAGTAATTTCTCGCTATCAGTGAGTCTATTATCATACCTAACAGCTGCAGTGATTATTGCGTAATAACTGGGTTGGTCGCTCATATGCATTCTCCTTTCTGGTATAATCTTTCTGAATGCTT
>NZ_KV808492.1:0-3208 GCF_001812305.1 Staphylococcus sp. HMSC056G08 | reverse complement strand
TTTGCTCACCAGTCCTATTTGACAGAGAGCCATAGTTCTTCGATATCTGATTTGATTTGACTTGGATTTTTTTGTGGTGAGAAACGATTGACTACATTGCCATCTCTATCTATTAAGAACTTAGTGAAATTCCATTTGATTTTACTATTGAAAAATCCATCTTGTTGTTCTGTTAAGTATTGATAAAGTGGATGTTGTTCAGGTCCGTTCACTTTAATTTTTTCGTGCATTGGGAAAGTTACCCCATAATTAATTTTACAATTTTGCATGGCTTCTTGACCGTTACCAGGTTCTTGCTTGCCAAATTGGTTACAAGGGAATCCTAATACGACAAAGCCTTGATCTTGGTATTGTTCGTAAAGCTCTTGCAAGCCTTCAAACTGTGGCGTAAAGCCACATTGACTCGCTGTGTTGACGATTAACATGACCTTTCCTTTGTATTGATCTAGTTGATAGGTTGTGCCATCGGTTTTTGTAACTTCAATATCATATATGCTCATGTTTTCTTCACCTCGATGTCCCAAACTTAACACATTTCGCCTGAATAGTCTTTAGATATGCTCTATGATAAAATGGAATAGATTACTAGTAGATTGAATAAACATTCAAAATGACCGTAAAATGAATTTAAGGAGGATACATTTTTGCCTCAAGAGAGAATATTTGATACAGAAGAAGCGGTAGAAAAAGCATTATTAATCGGGGTCGATGCATATGATGAAAAACAATTCGATTTCCGTGAAACCATGGATGAATTAAAAGCACTTGCTGAAACATGCCGATTAGATGTTTTAGGTGAAATTACACAACAAAAAGACCGCATTGAAGATAAATCGTATGTTGGTAAAGGTAAATTACAAGAAATTAAAGATTATGTAGAAATGTATGATGTCGATGTCGTTGTAGCCAATGATGAACTGACAACTGCACAATCTAAAAGTCTGAATGATAATTTAGGTATTAAAATTATAGATAGAACCCAATTAATATTAGAAATTTTCGCGATGCGCGCAAGCAGTAAGGAAGGTAAACTACAAGTTGAATTAGCACAACTTGATTATTTAATGCCACGTCTGCAAGGTCATGGTAAAAGTTTATCTAGACTTGGTGGCGGTATCGGAACAAGAGGTCCTGGTGAAACAAAATTAGAAACAGACAGACGTCATATTCGTCGCCGTATGAATGAAATCAAACACCAACTTCAAACTGTAGTCGAACATCGTGAACGCTATCGTTCTAAACGTAGACAAAATCATGTGTTCCAAGTAGCTTTAGTAGGTTATACGAACGCTGGTAAATCAACTTGGTTTAATATTTTAGCGGATGAATCTACGTATGAAAAAGATATTTTATTCGCTACATTGGATCCGAAAACACGCCAAATCCAAGTGAATGATGGTTATCATTTAATTATCTCTGATACAGTTGGTTTTATTCAGAAGTTACCGACTACGTTAATTGCCGCATTTAAATCCACATTAGAAGAAGCGCGCGATGCGGATTTACTACTTCACGTCGTTGACGCAAGTAATGAAGAATATCGTACGCAGTATGATACGGTTAACCGTATCATTGGCGATTTAGATATGGATAAGATTCCACAAGCAGTCATCTTTAATAAGAAAGACTTGAACGAAGGACCAACCCCTGCATCTCAATTGCCGAATGTATACGTTTCAGCACGTGATGAAGCGGATGAAGAAAAAGTAAGACAGTTATTAATAGACCAAGTAGAAAAACAAATGGAACCTTATGAAGAGACAGTTCCTGCAGATGATGCAGATCGTCTATACTTCTTAAAACGTCATACGTTGATTCATAAACTTGAATTTAACGAAGAAAATGAAAGTTATGAAGTAGAAGGTTATAGAAGAAAAGCAGAAGAAAATGGAGAGAAGTAAGCACCATGGATTTAGAACAAATTATTCAAGAAACAGAAACAGAATTACAACCTTATTTTAAAACAATTGAAGCTTGCGCTTATCGTAATCAAGCGAAAGTGTTAGATGCCTTTCACGCAGTGAAAGCGACAGAATCTGATTTGCAAGGGACAACAGGTTATGGTTATGACGACATCGGTCGTGACCATTTAGAAGAAATCTATGCGCATACGTTTAAAGCTGAAGATGCGTTAGTCAGACCGCAAATTATTTCTGGTACGCATGCGATTACTGTGGCTTTACAAGCCAATCTAAAACATGGTGATGAATTATTATATATTACCGGCAGTCCTTACGACACACTGTTAGAAGTCATCGGTGTCAATGGTAATGGTATCGGCAGTTTAAAAGAGAATGGCGTATTATATAACGAAGTCGCTTTAACAGAAACTGGACAAATTGATGTTCCTGCAGTACTGAATGCGATAAATGACCATACAAAAGTGATCGCAATACAACGCTCTAAAGGTTATGATCAACGCCCATCAATTATGGTGGATGAAATTAAACGTGCAGTGGCTGATATCAAAGCAGAACATCCTGATGTGATTGTCTTTGTAGATAATTGCTATGGAGAGTTTGTAGAAGATGAAGAGCCGATTGAAGCAGGTGCAGATATCATGGCAGGTTCACTTATTAAAAACCCAGGTGGCGGTTTGGCACGTATCGGCGGCTACATTGTTGGTAAAACAAATTTAATTGAACGTTGCGGTTATCGTTTGACTGCACCAGGTATTGGAAAAGAAGCCGGAGCTTCTTTAACTGAGCTGCCAAGCATGTATCAAGGCTTCTTCTTAGCGCCACATGTGGTTAGTCAAAGCTTGAAAGGTGCATTATTTACAAGTTTATTTCTAACGAAATTAAACATGAATACTGTACCGGCATTTGATACACCAAGAACGGATTTAATTCAAACTGTTCAATTTGATACAGCAGAACAAATGATTCGCTTCTGCCAATGTATTCAAGCCGCTTCACCTATCAACGCACACTTCAGTCCAGAACCAAGTTACATGCCGGGTTATGAAGATGATGTGATTATGGCAGCTGGGACATTCGTACAAGGTTCATCTATTGAACTTTCAGCAGATGGTCCAATCAGACCGCCATATGAAGCTTATGTTCAAGGCGGCTTAACGTATGAACATGTTAAGTTGGCAGTCACAAGAGCTGTTCAACAAATGAATGAAGAAGGTCTTATCTAAAATAAAGCAACCGACGCAATTTTGCGTCGGTCAGACCGTAGACAAACTACCGTTATAACTTGA
>NZ_KV808491.1:0-37889 GCF_001812305.1 Staphylococcus sp. HMSC056G08 | reverse complement strand
AGGCTGAGGTTTTGCCATTAAACTACACCCGCATTAACGATTATGGGGCGGCTGATGGGAATCGAACCCACGAATGTCGGAACCACAATCCGATGTGTTAACCACTTCACCACAACCGCCAGACAAATAATAAAAATAAGAATGGTTCAGGACAGAGTCGAACTGCCGACACATGGAGCTTCAATCCATTGCTCTACCAACTGAGCTACTGAACCTTAATTAATAATGGCGGTCCCGACGGGAATCGAACCCGCGATCTCCTGCGTGACAGGCAGGCGTGTTAACCGCTACACTACGGGACCCCTTGAAAAAAGATATGTATTGCGGGAGGCGGATTTGAACCACCGACCTTCGGGTTATGAGCCCGACGAGCTACCGAACTGCTCCATCCCGCGGTAATATTATTAATCTTGCGACTTACCTATTCATCATATCACAATTTGTTAACCAATGTCAAACCTTTTTTAACAATTTGTGAATTTTATTTTCAAAACGTTAAAGTTGTTTCGAATTTGTTATCTCTTTTTTCAAGACAATAACTAGTATATCGACTTCCCTATCTTGCGTCAACCAGTTTCTGTTAGAAATAAGTGTAATAAATATATAATTGTTATAAATTTTTATATTTAGAGTGCAAATGGTCTCTTTTTATTTACAAATCAGTGATGCTTAAGCTTTCCTTTTGTAAATTTCTTTAAGGTTACAGTAGATATTGCGTTATTTTATATCCCCTCTTAATAAAAATTCAGCAACTTAAAACGCGAATCATGCTTCAAGTTTTAAGTTACTGATTATTAATTTTATATTTAAACCATTTCTTCGCTTTCTGCGAGAAAGCCATTTCGATTCAAATCATCTATCGCATTATCTAAGATCTTTTCAGTGTCTGCAGATAATGTATGCAGATGAATACCATCTGTTAATTTCGCTAACATTGTACCTTTAAAGCGTGTCATTTCTTCTACAAACGCTTGAATATCTTCTTCAGTTTCAATCATCAATTCAGCACGGATACTGCCATATACAGGATGCTCAACAGAAACATCATCAATCATTGCGCCATTTTCAACGATAAGTTTTAATTCTTCTTCCATCTCATCATAATCATGTTGGCACATTACCACACGTTTACAGCTTTTTCCTTGAGGTTCAATGTCCATAAAGTAACCCTTGCTTGTTGAACTGATCGCATATTCTTTCGTTTTTAAGTGTGAGATATCTTTCACGATAATTTGTCGCGAGACACCAAAACGTTCACTCAGTTCTGAACCTTTAATGGGTCGTGTCGAACTTTGTAAGAGTTCAACGATTTCAGTTCGTCGCTGATCCGCTTGACTCATGGGCAGCCACTCCTTCTAATATCTTATCTATTTCATTAAAACATGTATCAATTTCACCTAATGTTGAATTGCTTGAAAATGAAATACGTACATATTGATCCGCTTCATGTTCTGTTTGTTTAATCTTCTCAATTAAACCCTCACTCAATAATAAACCATGACCGCATGCTGTACCAGTTGAGATACATATATTACGGCTAGATAAAG
Source organism: Staphylococcus sp. HMSC056G08 (assembly GCF_001812305.1). Classification (NCBI taxonomy): domain Bacteria; kingdom Bacillati; phylum Bacillota; class Bacilli; order Caryophanales; family Staphylococcaceae; genus Staphylococcus; species Staphylococcus sp. HMSC056G08. Next base: position 36,342 of record NZ_KV808491.1, on the reverse strand, counting down.
ATTGCATAATATATTGACCTTCAAATTGCGGTGTTAACAATCCAATAATATGAGGTGCTTGTTTATCACTTCTTAATACACTAAAACCAGATGCTAAAGCACGTTCAGTCGCATATTGATGGAGCTTTGTTAAATGTTCATAATGCGCATCTAATGATAAAGCTCTTGTCATTGCTAAGATGCCAGGCACATCTAACGTACCATTACGTGTACCTTCTTCATGGAAGTAATGTATATTTGTAGGTCGCACTGACTTGTGTTCAATCAACAATGCCCCTACACCTTTAGTACCTTTAAATTTATGTCCAGAGAACGCATATGAAGTAAAAGCTTGAATCGCTTTATCTTCAATCTTTTGTACAGCTTGGACACCATCCACATGAAATGGAATATTGTATGCTTGTGCGAATTCAGCAATTTCATGCACTGGTAGAATATAACCAATTTCAGAATTCACATGTTGTGCAATAATCAATACTGTCTCATTATCTACTAGTGCTTCTAAAGCTGCTAAGTCGATTGCACCTTCGTTTGTTAAAGGCATTTCTACGATTTCAAATTGTTTTTTATATGGTTCTAATGCTGCATAAATAGAAGGATGCTCATAAGGCGAAACTAAAACCTTTCCTTCTTGTGCTTGTGATAAATAAATATCAATTGCGATTTGGTTTGCATGTGATCCACTTGTTGAGAATAAAACTTCTTTATCCGTATTGAAATGTTTTTGAATATAGTGTCGGCTAGAATTCAAAGCTTCTCTTGCCATTTCTCCACCGACATGTAAACTCTCACTATTAAAAAACAACGTTTGTTGTGCTTCATTATATATTGCCAGCGCTTCTTTTGATGGTTGTGTTGTCGCTGCATTATCTAAATAAATCATATCTTTTCTCCCCCACTTGCAATTATCTTACTTTTATGACAAAATCATTGCATACATATATGTTAACATAATTGTATATATTAATGTAAATAGAGGTGTAAACATGAAACGTGTCATTGTCGTTGGAAGCGGAATTGCTGCACTCTCGTTTGTTCGTCAATTACAAGATGATATCGAAGTGATTTGTATCACTAAGGACAAGCTTGCTGAAAACAACAGTAATTTTGCCCAAGGTGGCATATGTTTTTCAAAAAGAGAAGAAGATGAAGCAATCAGCCATAGCCAAGATACTTATGAAGCCGGAGCTGAAATGGGAGATTTTAATGTAATCCAAGAAGTCATTACGAAAAGCTATCCTTTAATTCAAGCACTCGTAGATGAAGGTGTTCCATTCGATTCAAACCCAGTCACACATCATTTAGATTACGCAATGGAAGGCGCACACTCAGCTGCAAGAATTTTGCATGCTGGCGGTGATCAAACTGGTAAGTATATCGCACAACATATGGTAGAACATCTTTCTCATCCACACTTATCCATAATGGAATCAACAGAAGTCATTGATTTAATTTATAACCATGAACATCAAGTCTGTGGCGTACTTGTTTTAGATAGTACTGACGAACAACAAATCATTGAAGCAGATAGTGTCATGTTCGCAACAGGAGGTATTAACAACCTCTTCCCTACTAACTCTAATATACCACATACCATTGCATCAGGATGTGTGGTCGCATTACGTCATGACATCGCTTTAGAAAGTATGGAAATGATTCAATTCCACCCTACTTTATTAGGTGAACCTGAACATGCCTATAGTTTAGTGTCTGAAGCTGTTAGAGGTGACGGTGGTGTGCTAGTCAATGAACAAGACATTCCGTTTATGGATAAAATACATCCGATGAAAAGCTTGGCTCCACGTGATGTGACTAGTCGTGCAATCTATCATCAACAACAAGAAGGTCACCAAGTCTTTTTAGATATTAGTGCGATTTCGAATTTTGCAGAGCGTTTCCCTACTATTTACAAAGCTGTTCAAGCACATTATCCTGAAGCGATTGCCAAACAACGTATCCCTGTTACACCAGGCGCACACTATACCGTCGGCGGCATTAAATCAGAGATTGATGGTACAACAAGTCTTGAAGGCGTGTATGCGATTGGAGAAGCGGCTTGTACAAACTTTCATGGTGCCAACCGCTTAGCCAGTAATTCATTATTAGAAGGTTTAGTTATGGGTGCTTTATGTGCCGAGAAGTTAAATCAAACTTTACAACCTGTCAGTCATAGTCATTTTAATCCAGTATTTAAAATACCTTCTATCTCAGCTGATAGAGCTGCACAATTACAACAAAAAAGTTTTGACATTTTAGGTGTGGAACGTAAAGGAATCAAAATGCAAAACTATTTGAAAGAAATTGAACAGACATTATTCGAAACATCTGAAACAGAATATGTCGATAAAGCAAAATGGCAACGTTATTGTACTGTCAAATTACTACAAATCGTCTGTACAGCAGCGCTTGCTCGTCAAGAATCAAGAGGCGTACATTACAGACTTGATTATCCACATCAAGATAAGCAATTACAATTTGAACTTATTGAAATCAATTCAGGAGGCATGGAACATGTTAAATCCACTACTCGTCAGAGAGAAAATCACTCAATATTACATTGAAGATAATCAATATGGTGATTTAGCAACACACATCTTTGATCAGACACAACAAGGTACAATGTACTTAAAATCAAAAGATAACGGTATCTTTTGCGGCGAAACTATTATCAAAGAAGGATTCAAGTTATTAAAGAGTCACATCGATATCGACCAAAAAATCAAAGATGGTGAGACAGTCAAACCTGGTGATATCATCGCTGAAATTACAGGTCCTGTTTACGTATTACTTACTATGGAACGTATTGTTCTGAACTTAATTCAACGTATGTCAGGTATTGCCACACAAACACATCGTATCGCAGAAAAAATTGCGCATACTTCTACGCGCATTGTTGATACAAGAAAAACAACACCAGGCTTAGGTATCTTTGAGAAATTTGCGGTGACTGTTGGAGGTGGTTTGAACCATCGTCGTTCTTTAAATGATGGATTGATGTTGAAAGATAACCATATCGCTTTCTCTGAATCAATGGAAATTGCGATTCAAAACGCTAAAAAAGTTGTAGGTCCAATGGATAAAATTGAAGTAGAAATTGAAAATGAAGAGATGCTTAACACAGCAATCGATCAAGATGTAGACATCATTATGTTTGATAACCAAACACCAGAATGGATTGCTGAACATATTAAAGCAGTTCCTCAACATATTCAAACTGAAGCTTCTGGTAATATTAACGAAACTAATGTCGTTGCGTACGCTGAAACTGGCGTAGATTTCATTTCAATGGGTGCTCTATTTTATGCGCAAAACGCGCTCGATATTTCTGCAAAGGTTGTGATTTAAATGTTTAACCCAATGTTATCTGTATCAAAGGAAATTCCTGAAAAGTATCTTAAAATGTCAACTGAGGAGTTAGAACAACATATTCAATCTATTAAAGATGAATTAGGCGATCGCCTATTCATGCCGACACATCATTATCAAAAAGATGAGGTCGTTCAATTTGCCGATATTACGGGTGATTCATTAGAACTTGCTCGTATCTGTAAAGAAAATACTGCTGCTGAATACTTCGTATTTAACGGTGTACACTTTATGGCAGAAACAGCAGACATCTTAACAGACGACCACCAAGACATTTATCTACCAGATTTATCGGCTGGTTGTTCTATGGCAGACATGGCAAATATCACACAAGCTTTACATGGCTATGATGTTTTAACACAAGAATTCAACTTAGATATCTTGCCATTAACTTATGTCAATTCTACTGCAGCGATTAAAAAGTTCGTTGGCGAACACGGTGGTTCATGTGTAACTAGCGGTAACGCAAAATCAGTAGTGGATTGGGCATTGAAACAAGGTAAAGTTATTTTATTCTTACCTGATCAACACTTAGGACGTAATACAGCATATGATTTAGGCATTCCACTTGAACAAATGGCAGTATGGGATCCAATTGCTAAAGAACTTGTTTATGAAGGCAAACTTGAAGATTTACGTATTGTTTTATGGAAAGGTCATTGTTCTGTACATGAGAAATTCCATAAAGCACATATCGATTTAGCACGTGAACGTGATCCTGAAATCAATGTGATTGTACACCCTGAATGTGAATTCGAAGTGGTACAAGCTGCTGATTATGCAGGCTCTACACGCTACATTATTGAAACTATCAAAAACGCACCAAAAGGTTCTCGTTGGTTAATCGGAACTGAAATGAACTTAGTGAATCGTTTAAAAGATACTTACACAGACATCACGATTGATTCATTAAACCCATTAATGTGTTCATGTTTGACTATGAACCGTATTGACCTTCCTCACCTAGCTTGGTGTTTAGATAAAATTTTAGATGGCAACCGTGATAACATCATCAAAGTTGATGCTGAAACAGCAAAATATGCGAAAGAAAGCTTAGATCGTATGTTAAGCATTACTTAATATAAAATGAAAAGGTCTCTCTGAACGAGTAAATACGTCAGAGAGACCTTTTTTATCAATGATTTAATTAGCCATGCGTTTAATCATATTATTCTTTAATGCGAGGAAAGTATCATAACCATCCTCAGTCGTAAAATGACCCGCTTCATCAATAACCTTCATATCACCATCAAACGCTTGAACTAAACACTCTGTATCTTGATATGGAACATTCGAATCATTTTTAGATGCGATACCATAGAAATAGTCAATACGTGATTTTAAGTCTTCAATGTCTAATGTAACATCCGGAACATGTAAATCAGGATTTACACCTTCAGCATTCGGACCAAACCCTGCAATACTGAAGAACCCTTCAATACGAATATCTGGATGTTGTTCTAAATATTTCAGCCCCGCAAGCGTACCGAAGCCATGTGTTACGAAATATGTTTCATATTGTGAAATTTCAATCTGCTCATTTAACTGCTTTAACCATTCTTCCATATTGACTGGTAAGTCATGTTGGATATTAACGATATCTGAATGATATCCTTCTAGTCTTAATGATTGTTCTAACCATTCATACCAATTTGAGTGGGCGTCAGCACCTTGAGCATGAATTAAAACAATATTAGTCATGTTCTTCACCTCTTGCTCTTTCAAAAAGAAAATGACCTGAAATATCAGTTTAAATGTATTGAAAACCGTCTCCTATCTTCTGTGCTCATCAAAAGATATTTAGCGATTTACAATCGTCATTAAAACTTAGGTTCAGGTCATCTTTCTCTTGTGTATTTCTCATACCTATAATATAAAATCCATCATATTATCTCATCGTCTTCAATTATAAGATTAATCCTATTTGATAAAAAGGTCAATCTTTTTCATTACAATTCGACATGTCAAAACATTTATTGTACAACTTCTGCTAAAGATTCTGCGGCATCTTTACCTTGTTGAATACAATCAGGTAAACCGACCGCTTCAAATGCTGCACCTGTAATACGTAAATGCGGATACGTATGTTTGATATGATCTTGAATACGTCGCACTTGTTGAATATGACCTACATGATACTGTGGCATGCTTTTTGGCATACGATGAACGATTGAAAATTCCGGATCGCCTTTAATATCCATCATTTGACTTAAATCACGACGTACTGTCGCAACAATCTGTTCATCATCCATTTCTTCTAAAATGTTATCACCAGGTTTTCCGACATAAGCACGTAACAAGACTTTACCTTCTGGTGTTGTAAACGGCCATTTTTTGCTGGTCCATGTACAAGCGGTAATACGAGTATTAGAAGTTCTCGCAATCACAAAGCCAGTACCATCATACGTATTGACCACATCTTTTTCATCAAATGCTAAAACAACCGTCGCTACAGAAGTACTTTCCATTGTTTTAAAGTAATCTAATGCTGGATCTTCTGAGAACCATTGCATAAATGTTTGATGTGGTACTGTTACTAAAACGCCGTCATAAAAGTGTTTTTCGCCATTATAAACAACGTTATATCCTTTTTGGAAACCAATGATATCTTCTACTTTGGTTTGATATTGAATTGATGTACCTTGTTCAATCACTGCATGCGTTAACGCTTCGATAAAAGAAGATAAACCATGTCTGAATTGCTTAAATTGCCCTTTAGGTGCACCAGGATACAATTGTTTTTTTCGTTGTCTTAATAACTTCTCATGGCGCATACCTTTTATTAAACTGCCGAACTCCTCTTCTCTTTCTTTAAAGTTAGGAAACGTACTCATTAAGCTTAATTTATCGATATCCGTACCATAAATACCACCCATTAAAGGTTCAATCAGATTTTCCAATACTTCATCGCCTAAACGTTGTCTGAAGAAATCTCCTACAGAAATATCTCCATCCATTTCAATAGGTTTCTTAGTTAAATCCATAGCGGCACGTAATTTACCTTTTAATGAGATTAATTGTGTTGTCATAAAAGGTTTTAAATCTGTCGGTATACCCATGATAGAACCACCAGGTATCGGATATAAACGGTTACGTGCATAGATATAAGATTGTCCTGTTTGGTTGGTAATTAATTCATCACCTAAGCCCACTTCTGTCGCAAGATCAGTCATAATTGTTTTGCGACCCAAATAAGATTCTGGACCTAATTCAATCGTGAAACCATCTTTACGATACGTTTGAATTTTACCACCCGTACGATTTGTGGCTTCAATTATTGTGACATCATATTCAGGATGTTCTTTTTTTAAATAATATGCTGCGGAAAGCCCTGTAATCCCTCCGCCGATGACTGCGATGTTCTTACTCATTTGCATCCTCTTCTTTCGTTGTTAAAACATAATAAACTTCATCTGCCATAGCACCGATAAAGAGCGGATGTGTATTTGGCATCGGTGGACGATGATAAGTTGCGCCTACTTCGTCACATACCACTTTACATTCATAATCATTATCATAAAGGACTTCTAAATGATCACAAACAAAACCAACTGGCGTATAAATAAAATGTTCATAGCCATATTCAGCTTTTAAACTTCTTGTTAAATCTTGTACATCCGGTCCGAGCCATGGTGTGCCTGTATTACCTTCAGACTGCCATCCTCTTGCTGTGTGTTGAATATTTGATAGTTCTTCTAATAATCTTGTGTTGTCTTTTAATTGCTCTGGATATGGATCATTGGATTCTAATATCATCTTCTCAGGTAAACTGTGTGCTGAAACAACCAAAACAGTACGATCATGTTCTGCTTCAGGTATGTCTGAAAGTGTTTGATTAATTTGTTTCACCCAGTATTGAATAAATTTTGGTTGTTGATAGAAGCTGTTCACATGCGTCAATTTAATACCATGTGTTTGTGCCGCTTTCGCTGCACGTTTGTTATATGAACCTACAGAGAAATTAGAGAAATGCGGCGCTAAGACAATCGTAATCGCTTCTGTAATACCATCTTGATGCATACGTTCAACTGCATCTTCAATAAATGGATGAATATGTTTTAAACCGACATAGACTTTAAACTCAATATCTTGTTCTTCATACATTAAGTTCAATCTATCTTTTAATGCCTCCGCTTGTTCATCTGTAATTCTAGCTAATGGAGACATCCCACCTATAAATTCATAGCGATCTTTTAAATTTTGAACTTCTTCTGGTGTCGGTTTTTTACCGTGACGAATATCTGTGTAGTACGGTTCTATATCACTTTCTTGATAAGGTGTACCATACGCCATCACGAGCAGTCCAATAGTTCGAGTCATATTAAACCCTTCCTTTACCGTTCATTTTGCATTTAAATTATTTTCGTTTTGTATATTCATGGACATAATCAGCAATTTTCTCCAACGTTTCTGGTTTCACTTCTGGGAATACCCCGTGTCCTAAGTTGAAAATGTGTTTGCCGTAAGCCATTCCTTGATCTAAGATTTCATCTAAGCGCGGTTGAATAACTTCCCAAGGTGCCAATAACAATGAAGGATCTAAGTTGCCTTGAATTGTTTTTGTAACCCCTGCATCAGCAGTATCTTTGATTGTTGTACGCCAATCAATACCTAATACATCAATCGGAAGTGAATTCCATTCTTCAATTAAATGTGTAGCATTCACACCGAATAAGATAACCGGCACATCATGTTCTGCTTTAATCCCTTTAATTAAGCGTTCCATATGCGGCTTAATGTAATATCTGAAATCAGGGGCATTTAATGCGCCAATCCACGAATCAAAGATTTGAATCAACTCTGCACCCGCTTCGATTTGTGCATTCGCATACGTGATAGACATATCTACTAAATGATTCATTAACGCAAACCATGTTGCCTCATCACGATACATCATAGCTTTAGTGAAGTGATAATTTTTAGAAGGTCCACCTTCAATCATATAACTTGCTAAAGTAAATGGTGCGCCGACAAAACCAATTAAAGGCACATTCAATTTTTCTTCCGTCAAGAGCTTAATCGTATCTAACACGTAAGGTACATCGCGTTTTGGATCAATTTGTCCTAGCTTTTCTACATCTTGAATCGTTTTGATTGTATTCTCAATCACAGGACCGATACCAGATTTAATCTCTACATCTACACCAATCGGTTTTAATGGTGTCATGATATCTTTATATAAAATTGCTGCGTCAGTTTGATAGTGATCTACTGGTAAATGTGTAACATAGGCACACAATTCAGGTTGGTGTGTAATTTCAAATAACGAATATTTCTCTTTTAAGGCACGATATTCAGGTTGAGAACGACCTGCTTGTCGCATAAACCATAATGGAGTGTGTTCAACCTCTTCTCCCTTAATCATCTTTAAAATTGTATTATTTTTTTGATGCACCACAGTATCCTCCCAAAATTATAATCATTCTAATCTATTCTAGCATATCCGTAGAATACACGTATTTTGTTGGATGTAAATGTCATAAAAAAGACATAGCAAATCACAATCGTGTAAACTTTTTCTACGTGCTTACCTTCTTTAGTTGCAACATATTACATTATGACATAATTTGTTAAAATCCTCATTGGTTCCGTTTTCAAAATCTGAAACATTTTCATCATTTCTATATCAAATTGCCCTACTAATACTATATAATGAGACTACTAGTATTTTTAATTGCTAGAAACTTATTTTTATTCTTTGTAGAATAATACAAAAAAGGAGGAACGTGCCATGAAATTATATGCATCCTATGGTACATTCGGATACCTTAACCAAATTCGATTAAACAACCCAGAGCATAACTTATTTTTATTCTCAACAAATGATTCATCAGTGATTTTTGAAGAAACTGAACAACCAACTGCTTTAAAAGAACCACTTAAATATGAAGTACTTTCAAGCATTAATGAACTTGAAGAAGAATGTTTCTATGCAGTTGTCTTTATCCCAACTTCAGAAAATCATATGTATCAATTAGAAAAACGTTTAACATCATTATCTTTAAACTTGGATAAATTCCCTGGATTCAAATGTTACCGTTTCTTAAAACCAATTAAAGGAACAACTTACAAAATCTACTTTGGTTTTGCTGAGCGTAGTAACTTTGAAGATTTCAAATCTTCTCAAGTTTATCAAGATAACTTCTCTAAAACAGCGTTATCTCAATTCTTCGGTTCTAGCGGCCAACATTCAAGTTATTTTGAACGTTTCCTCTATCCGGTGGATAAAGATTAAGCAAAAGTATCTAAAAAACAAAACAACGTCCATTAGCTTAAATTGCTAATGAGACGTTGTTTTTATATTTAGATTTAGTCTTTTAATAAGGCTTCTTGGTATTTCAATTTCTTGATAATATTTCTGATTGTCAACCAACCCACCACAAAGAATACTAATACCATATAAAATTGTGGCGGGAAAAGGATAGCGTATGTTAACGCTAATATTATACCGATACCAAACATAATATGATATAGAAACTGACCATAGCCTTGAATTACTCTTTCTTCAGGTACAGGCCAAACTTGCGGCCATAACCCATAAGCTTGTTGTGTATAGAACTGTGCTGTTTGCAGTAAAATTATATACATAAACAGTCCGCCTACAATTAATGAAATCCATTGATTCGAAAGCCAAATCATTAACACAAGTGCAATAATAACTAATCGTAAAATGATATTGAATGCATCTTTACCTCTTAAGAAGCTACGTTTAAATAGAAATAAATACATATGCTTTGCGTTATATTGATTTGAACGCGGTCTCGGCAATAAGAAATCCAAATAACGACGACGTACTGCCGCTGAGCGCAAGTGTTTTACATCAGTGAACATATTGACGAATTTATAGTAATTCATGTGATGTTGCTGTTCAATCACAATCAGCGCTTCCCATGGCAATAAGCGTTTTGCATTATTTTTCTTTAGTACAATAATCCATGCGATAAATACAATAACAAGTAACAAACCAAACCATTGATGTGCACCTAAAATTAAAACGTATGTGATTGCAAAGAGCAGCCATTGCAGGACTTGCATAATCCATAAAGGCCTTTTTGCCTGCATCCACTCTAATTTGGCAATTAAGCCGAGATATGGATAAATTAAAGCGGCAACCGCAAATAATGCGTAGTAAAGCAGATTGCCCGCTTCAAGTCTACTGAATAATGGAAAGAGTACAATTAATACAACCACTTGCAAAGCTATTCTATTTAAATAACTATAAATAATACTATAGTTCAAGTAGCTGCGCATATGCCGTTCAAATGGTAATAGGAACAAACGATCCGCCTCTTTAAACAAAGTGCGTAAAGGAAAGATCGAAATTACAGCAACAGCGATACTTGCTAATAATGCATATGGTATGCCAGATGGAATATGTTTAAGCCAGTTACCGTAGCCTAATATAAACGCACCGAATAAAATCAATAGAAATACTGAAAAGTGCCCATTAAAAATAAATTTATTATAGTAGGCTTTTTCTTTACTGATTGCTGTTCTTCTTTGGTTAAATAATTCTATGGCGCGATGGTCTGTCATACGTTTTGACCACCTTGCGTCACATGAATATAAATTTCATCTAATGTTTTATCATGTAAACCTGTTTGTGCTCTAAGTTCATCTAAATTACCAAAAGCAACAATACGTCCTTCATCAAGGATGATGAAGCGATCACAATAACGCTCAGCTGTTGCTAATATATGTGTACTCATTAATACAGTACGCCCTTCATTCTTCTTCTCTACCATTAAATCCAACATGGATTGTATACCTAATGGATCTAAACCAAGAAATGGCTCGTCAATGATATAAAGTTCAGGGTTGACGATAAAGGCGCAAATTATCATGACCTTCTGTTTCATCCCTTTAGAAAAATGACTTGGAAAAACTTGGAGTTCTTTTTCTAAACGAAATGTTTTTAATAACGGCATGGCACGATCCATTGCAGTTTGTTTATCAATGCCGTAAGCCATTGCAGTCATATCAATATGTTCTTGTAATGTTAATTCTTCATATATGACCGGTGCTTCAGGAATATACGATAATTTATGTCTATAGGTCTCAATGTCTTCTTTGATGTTAGTACCTGAAATAGAAAGTTCACCTGCAGCAGGTGTTAACAATCCGAGCATGTGCTTGATTGTCGTACTTTTCCCTGCACCGTTAAGGCCGATCAAGCCTACAATTCCACCATTTTTTAATTCAAAACTAATATCTTGAATCACAGGTTTTTTACCATAACCACCTGTGAGTTGTTCTACTTTAACAGTCATATTCATAACCTCCAACTGTTCTTTATTGTACCAAAAAGCATGTATTAACTCATAGAGAAATCATTCGTGACATGACGTTTAAAGGCGGGTAATGCTATAATGTACTTTAAGTAAACCTTTTAAGGAGTGAATTGTGATGTCAGAAACAATTTTCAGCAAAATCATTGATGGTGAAATCCCAAGTTATAAAGTTTATGAAGATGATTATGTCTATGCATTCTTAGATATTTCGCAAGTAACGAAAGGTCACACTTTGCTTGTACCTAAGAAAGCTTCACCAAACATTTTCGAAACTGATCCAGAAACAATGCAGCATATCGGTGCAGCAATGCCTAAAATTGCCAACGCAATTAAAAAAGCATTTAATCCAGACGGCTTAAACATCATTCAAAACAATGGTGAATTTGCAGACCAATCTGTATTCCACTTACATTTCCACTTCTTACCAAGATACAAAAATGATGTGGATGGCTTCGGTTATAAATGGATTACACACGAAGAAGAATTAGGCGATGAAGCAAAAGCTAAAATTGCACAAGAGATTCAAGCACATTTTGAATGATTACCTAATTTTCGGGTAATAACATACTATATCTAAACTTAACATCATTAAATAAGGAGACTAACCTATGAAAGTAATTCGCATTTTAGGTGGATTAGTTGCTGGTACTGCTGCTGGTCTTGCTGTAACTGCTTTTAATAAAAACAGTTCTAAAGCTGGCCAAACTGAATTTGACGACAGTACAAAAGCAATTAAACAACAATCATCTAATATTTCAAGCTATGTTAATCAAATCAAGGACGGTACGCAAGAAGTTAAAACTATCGTCGATGAAGTTAAAACTTTGATTAGCGACTTTATGAAAGATATTCAACCAAATATCAATCATATTCAAGAAAATATTCAAGATATCCAAAAACGCGGTGAAATTATCGGTGAAACGGTGCAAGGCATTACGAAAAGCCCTGATAAGAAAAACATCACACCGTACACACCAAAACAACAACCTGTTGGTAAAGAGCAGCGTGAAACGGTACAACAAAATCAAACAGCTGCAGTGGAACCTAAAAAGAAACAAGTGGACACTGAAGCTGAATAATGAGTATTTAAGATCAGAACAACATCGTGTTGTCCTGGTCTTTTCTTTTAAATTTTAAACTTCATAAACATGCGATATTACAGCATTCTCCCCTCTTCTAAACATGCCACTTAATTAGCCTAAAATTTCCTCATAATTAATACTTGACTCTTTCATTAGAAAGATAGATAATACCTAAGTATTGATAAGAACTTAGAAAAAATATCCCAAAATAAACGAAAAAACAAATAAATAATGCGAGGAGGTATCGTGATGTTTTTATGCTCACGTCAAATTGACATTAATACAAGATTTGGCTTACCCCGTATCTTTTTTATTGCTGTTGTCACAACTATTATCACATTTTTAATCAGCTATGAAGTATTGATATTTTTATCCAATAAAGAGATCACAGACCGGTACTTTTTCGTGTTTCTAATAGCGGTGTTATTACTTTATCCAATTCATAAACTCATTCATTTAATTGTTTTAGCACCCTACTACAAACACTTTAAAAAGAAACGTCTTACTAAGCGACCATGGATACCTTTATATAACTTATATGTCAGTACGCCAGTGAATAAATATTTATTCTGCTTATGCTTAATTGTACCAGTTATCGTGATTACTGCAGCAAGTATTTATATGGCAACATTAATGCCGCAGTACGGTCATTATTTCATGTTCCTACTGTCACTAAACGCTGGTTTCTCAGTGATGGACTTTATGTATTTAAAATTAATCTTATTCTCAAATGAAGGCAGATATATTGAAGAACATTGCACAGGTTTTAATATCTTAAATAAATATGATATGCCGTTAGACACACATTTTAATTAATGATACAAGCAGCACCTTGAACATGTTATTTTATGTTTAAGGTGCTTTTATTTATGTCATTTTTAATACTTTAGTCTGAAGACAACAGTAATGAATTTGTATCAGATTCATATTATGGTATATTAACATTGTTATATTTTGAAAAAGGAGACTGCGTTATGAAATCATTAAAAAAAGTTATGATTCCAATTACAGCGAGTGCTGTGCTATTAAGTGCATGCGGGAATCATGCCACAGATTCTAAAGAAAACGTCTTAATATCTTCTAAAGCTGGAGATGTTAAAGTAGAAGATGTCATGAAAAAAATCGGTAAAGAACAAATCGCTAATAGTTCTTTTGAAATTTTGTTAGGTAAATTACTAGAGAAAAAATATGCTGACAAAGTTGATGATAAAGAAATTGATAAACAAATCAAAGATGAGCAAAAACAATATGGCGGTAAAGACCAATTTGAAAGTGCTCTAAAACAACAAGGTATGACACTTAAAGACTATAAGGAACAAAAGAAATTGCAAGCTTACCAAAAACAAATGTTAATGGATAAAGTTAAAGTTTCTGATAAAGAGCTTAAAGAAGACACTAAAAAAGCTTCTCATATCTTAATCAAAGTGAAATCTGATGATAAAGATAAAGAAGGTTTAAGTGATAAAGAAGCGAAAGCTAAAGCAGAGAAAATCCAAAAAGAAGTGAAGAAAAATCCTGATAAATTCGGAGAAATCGCTAAAAAAGAATCTATGGATGAAGCAAGTGCTAAAAAAGACGGCAGCTTAGATTATGTTATTAAAGGCCAAATGGTAAAACCATTTGATAAAGCACTATTCAAATTGAAAGATGGCGAAATCTCAGATGTCGTTAAATCAGATTATGGTTATCATATCATCAAAGCAGATCAACCAACTGATTTCTCATCAGAAAAAGATAAGTTGAAATCACAAATCATCCAAAATAAAGTTCAAAAAGATCCTAAGATTTTAGTAGAGGCTTACAAAGACTTACTAAAAGAATTTAACGTTGATTTCAAAGATAGAGATATTAAAAAAGCAGTCGAAGACTCTATCTTGAACCCTGACAAACTTAAACAACAGTCTCAAGGTGGCGAAGGTATGCAAACGCCTTAATAAGTCTTAAAGCTAAAATAAAGCTGAATTCCACTCGGAATTCAGCTTTTTATTGTTAAGAGATAGATTAATCTAAACTCTCTGGATTATAAAATTGTCTGTTTTCCATTGCAAATAAACGTTCAGTGAACTGCCCTTTTCTTGCTTTCTTGAAAGCTTTCTCAAACATATTCATTCTAGCATCGATATTATCGATGTACGTTAGAATTTCTGCTTCTTTCAGCATCGGTAATTTAGGTGAACCATATTCTAGTTTACCATGATGTGATAAAATCATATGTTTTAGCAACATCACTTCTTCACCTTCAATACCTAACTCTTCTGCAGCTTTTGTCACTTCTTCACTTGCGATAGAGATATGGCCTAATAAGTTACCTTCAACCGTATATGACGTTGCAACCGGTCCGCTTAACTCTTTAACTTTACCGATATCATGTAAAATCACGCCACTATATAACAAACTTTTATTTAACATCGGATAGATATCGCATAAACTTTTAGCTATCTTCAGCATCGTTAAAACATGATAACTTAAACCGCTCGCAAAGTTATGATGAAAGGAACTTGCAGCTGGAAAGACATAAAACGTGTCATGATGTTTTTTCAACATATGCCTTGTTAGACGTTGAAGTTTACTATTCTCAATTTCCAATAAAAAGTAATCAATTTGTTCTTTGATTTGATCTGGGGTTAACGGCGCACCATCAATGAAGTCTTTAGCTGATAATCCATCAGCAGGTTCTGCTAATTTAAACTGATTTACTTTCATTTGTTTACGGCCACGATAATTAATCACATCGCCTTTAGCATGAATGATTGTTTCTGGTTTTAGGACTTCCATATCTTGCTTTGTTACTGTCCATACTTTAGCTTCAATTTCACCACTTTTATCTTGTAAATACAAAGTCATATAGTCTTTGCCTTGCGCAGTAACACCCTGAGCAGCTCGATGGATTAAGAAAAAATGATCTACCGAATCTCCAGGTTGAAGCTTTTCTACATTTCTCATTTTTTGCCTCCTTCTTCTAGTTTTTCTAAAATAACTGTTTGTTTAGCAGGAATATTATTATCTTTTGAACATGTAAAGTATAAAATTTGATATTCTGCTGATAAAGATTTCAAGTAGTCTATCATAGCACCTTTACGATGCTTGTCAAAATGAACGAAGGCATCATCGATAATGATTGGCATTGAATAATAAGGTTTCAAAATTTTGATTAAACTTAAACGCAAGGCAATGTATAACGCTTCTTTCGTTGATTGACTGATTTCATTTGGCTGATACATTTGACCATTACGATGTTTAACTCTGACATCCTCATTTTCATATGTGACTTGCGTATAATTATCATGCGTCAATTGTTTAAAGATTTCAGTAGCTTCATCAATGACTTGTGGTAAACGCTTATCTTTAATTTGTTTGATATGTGCATCTACTAACGCTTGTAAATAGCTGAGGCTTGCCCAATCTTTCGCATTTTCATTCATTTGGTTTCTAAGCATATAGTAACGATGACGTAATTGCGTTAATGTATCATCAGTTTCCATATGTTTGATTTGTGCAGTTAAATCGCTGACCTCTGATTGTAACGTAAGATACTTATCATTATATTCATCAACTTGTGAAGCTAATCTGTTATTTTCTTCTTCTAACTGTACTTTTGTTTTATCACTTAAATCAGATGCTTCATCGTACATCATATTTTGATTTTCTAAATATTTATTAAGATCTTGATATCTACTGTGATTATCTTTGTAAGTCACATAACGATGATGGTAACGATAATACGCTTCCTCATCCCCAACTTTCACAAAATCAAATAAGCTGTTAATAGATTGGTTATGTTCATCTAAACGCTCATTCAACTGTTTCAGTTCATTAGTTAAAAGTTGGATGTCTTCATCATTGCGATTCCATCTTGTTTGATTTTCTTCTGCTTGTTTCAACCAACGATTTGTATCATGGAAGAGTGCAGCTGATTTAAAATCACTGATTTGATTTTTTGTCACTGCTTGCGCATGATCATAGAACGCATCAACTTCTGATTTCAATGCAGAATGTTGTTCTTGTAATTCAGAAACACATTGTTTTAACGATTGAATACGTTCGATTGTTTTAATACCGTCAATCAATAAATCATCTGACATTTTTTCTGAAACATGTAAATCAGCTTTGACTTCCTGAATATTTTGGTCAAAACGTTCATGATTTTGTTGTGCTTCTGCTAACTTATCTTCAGTCAACTCAATTTTAGAATTCAAAATACCGATAGATTTATCTACACTATGATGTTGATTTCTCAAGCGAGCTTGATCATCTAAATCAAAGTCTAAGTCATATTTATCTTCGAGTGCTGCATTCTCTTGTTCTAATTGTGAAATTTCATTAGAGAATGTTTCACTATGACCGATTTCTGATGACTTGAATAAAATCGCACCTACTACAAAGCCTACCGCAGCAACAGCGAAGATAATCGCAAATAAAAGTGCTTGCGTCGCAAATGAGAAGACTGCTAAGCCAGCACTGACAATTGCTAATACAATAAAGATAATTCTTGTTGTTTTTTGTTTACGATTTCGTTCAGCCTGTTCTGAATCAAAAGCTTCTTTCATTTTTTGATAAAGATTTTTCTTTTCATTTAACTCAATGGACTTTTGATTATATTCTTTTTTCTTCTCAAATACTTCATCAGAAACGAGTGCATCTTCAACTTGTTGCTTTTCTTCTTCGTTGTTTGCTTGTTCTATTTGTTGTTCTTCTAAAGTACGTTCTAATTGAGTCATGTATGAGGCTTGATCTTGTTTCTTCGCAATTTGCTTGCTGACGAAGCTTTTCATACTTTCAGAAGTATCTATATTATCGTGATCTTCTTGCCAACCAATATTAGATTTAAGACCTTCGATTTCTTTTGATTTATCTTCAATCTCTTTATTCAGAGCTTGTAGTTGTGTTTCTTTTTGTTTAATGTCATTTTCTTGTTTAGCGATATTATTTAACGCATCGATATCAGATTGTTTCGGGACATCAATTTGTTCATTTTCTTGTTGTAACTGCGTTAATTTTTCTTGGCGTAGGCTGATATCTTTCTTCAACTGATCTCTACGTGCTTTAGATGCTTCATATCGCTCAATCCCTTGTTCTGGGAAGTCTAGCGGTTCGATGTTCAATTCATGCTCTAGTGCTTTCCATTCTTGCGCTTGATCTAATAATGCTAATTCTTTTTGTTTCGCTTCATGCATCTTAGATAATTGCATCAAGTTTTGTTGAAGATGATCTAAACGACGTTCAGCTTTATCTCTTTCATCAATCAGACTATGATAAGATTCCAATTCGCTTTCATGTGCTCTGATTTGGTTTTGTAAATCGTTTAATTGCTCTAATTGCTGATTAATGACAGGATTCTTCCCTGAACGTTTATATAACGCTGCTTTTTGTGCTTCTAATTGTTCTCTCATGGTTGTAAATTGCGTGGATCCTAAAGCACCTGCTTGCAACAAGTATTCTTGAAGTTGTTTCTCATCCATATTGCGATTGATATTTTGTAAACCTAAAACATCGAAAGAATAAATGCCTTTATATGTATTCTTGTCGATATAATTTAATTTATTTTGCAGCCATTCTTCATCACGGATACCGCCATTTTCAAGATAGACTTTAACATCACCTTGCGCTGCACCTTTCACACGTTCAACTTGGATTTCTTGTCCATCATCTAACTTCAAATAAAGCTTGCCGCCATATTGGTTACCTAATCTCGGTTCAAAACGCGGTTCGTTTTCTCTTTTAGTCGGAAAGCCGAATAAAATTGAATGGATAAAAGCTTGGATTGTTGATTTACCCGCTTCATTCTCACCATATATTTGTGTTAATGACTTATTAAATTTAATTGTTCTTTCAACGAACTTACCATAACCATAAATATCTAATGCTAAAATCTTCATGATTGCTCACCTCTTAAACCTGACTTAAGCAATGCTTCTGCACGATTAATCAATTCTACCTTATCAAAGTCATCATAGTTATCTAAAAACTTAGTTGCTTTAGGATTTAGGTAAAGATCACTCATCGCATTTGTAAAAATTGCGTCATCAGCTTTCAATTCTTGAGAAAATTCATGCTCAAGTGGTCTTGTGTCATCATCTTTATAAGAAACAATTAAAGATTCAATAAACACAAAGTTATTTTCATTTTCTTCGTATTCTTTCAACATTGCTTCCACTTGCATTAAATCTTGAGAAGACACAGGCTCATCGCTATCAATCTCTAAATAAACTCTATAGATAGCTTTACCTTGTTTTCTGACTTGATTTTTAAATTTTTGTACCACATCATAAATGCCTTGCTTTGTTGTTTGTTTTGTTTCAATTTTAATTTCATCAAAACGAATAAAATGTGAAGGTACAAATTCAACATTTAATTTAAATTCATCCCCTTCTACAAGTAGAAAACCTTTATCTCCCATTTCATTGAAATGACGGCCTTGTATATTACCAGGATAGTACGTCGGTGGCATATCATTAATTTGTTGACGTTCATGAATATGGCCGAGTGCCCAGTAATGATAAAGTTTAGAGTTTAAATCTTCTAATCGAAATTCAGTATAACGGTGCTTCGTAGAGGATTTGCTATAGGTACCATGCAGTACACCAATATGCAGGCCTTTCTCTCCTTGGCTAGAAGGATACTCATCTAATTTGTTTTCGTAACTTGCATGATCTTGATAACTGAAACCATGTAATAAAATCTTTTCACCATTCTTTGTAATGGTTTGATACGTCTCAACATTTTTATCAAACACTGAAACATTTTCTGGCCAGTCTGTTACAACACTATCTGATAGCGGATCATGATTTCCATGACACATATACACAAATATCTGCTCTTTCTTTAAGCGTTCAAATTGTTCTTTTAAAAATACTTCAGCTCTTAACGTACGGTTATGGTCATCAAAGACATCACCGGCTATGACGATAAAATCAACTTCTTCTTGTAATGCGAAATTGACAAGTGTCTTAAAACTTTCATACGTACTCTTTTTCACATCTTCATAAATGTTTTCACTTAAATGGCTATGCGTTTTAAACGGGCTATCTAGGTGTAAATCTGCACAATGAATAAATTTCACCATATATAGTAAGCTCCTTTTTCATATAATCCAAATTCTATATAAATTATGTAAATTCAATTGATTTGTAATCAAAGTATCATCTTATTTTACCATAGTCGTCTGCTATGCGTCTAAAGAACACAGATAACAAAAACATGAAAAAACTGCCGGGTGAAGTCACCCGACAGTTAAAATGTCTAATTATTATTGTTCGCCTTCAGCGTAAACTTCATCTAAAGGTTTTACGATGATTTGGTTGATTTCTTGGAAAACTTGGCTCATTTGTTGTTCAGCTTGCATTAATTCAGCAATGTTTTCGTCTTTTTCAATTGCTTGTGCTTGCTCTTGAGCTTTTTGTAAGTCTTCTTCTTCGATTTGTTGTCCTTGCATTTGCATTTGTTGGAATTTCAATTGTGTTTCACGGAACTCATCGAATAACTTTTTAGATTCTTCGTTAGCTTTAACTTTGTCATAAGCATCTTTAATTGCTTGATACTCATTGCTTTCTCTTAAAGCCTCTTCTAATTTTTGTGCTTGTTCTTTTAAATCTACTGCCATTTCAAATTCACTCCTATAAGTTATTGTTTTACTACGTCGTCAATAAACATAACATAAATATATAACAGTGTCGAAACATTTACCCAATTTCTTATTAACTGCCACTAATCACATTCCCAACACGATTCATTTTAAACGAATAATGCAATAATACCTTGGAAACAACCAATAATTCCTCCGAGTAAGAATCCGAGCATCATGATTAATTTTAATTCCTTATTCGCAATTTCAATAATCAAACGTTCAATATAGTCTAAGTCGAATGAATTGATTTGTTCTTCAACAATCGCACTTAAATTGACTTGTTTCATAATTGATGAAATATGCTCCGCTGCTTTATTTACAATTAAATCGGTAATAAAGCTTGCTGCATGTGCTTGAGCATACTGTACTAAGCCAGGTGCTAATTCAGAAATTGGTTGGTTCGCTTTATGAGGGATATCGATATACGCCATCATAATTGGAGTCATTTTATCTTTGATATTTGTAAATTGCGCTTGTGATAAGACTTGATTCAAGTGTTTACCTTTTAATGTTTGGTATTCATTTCTAATCAACTGTGCTGCAATTTGACGTGCTTTCGGATGATTTGTTAAACGAATCAATTCCACTTGAATACGCTCAGCAATGCTCGCTCTTGTCATAAACATCTCAAGCAAGCCGACAATTTTACCTTTCTCCTCAAAGAAAGTATCTAACATATTATAGATATCTTGTTCCCCTTTTTGAGAAGACAAATAGATGCGTGCACGATCACACAGTAATGGTGTTAAACTTTCGACTTTCTCATCTATCTCCGCTTCCAATGCTTCAGGTATTAAAGTGCGCAATTCGGATTGACCATGTGCTTGATAGTATTGTTGCAACTTATCTTCAATCAGTTGCTGAACCTTTTGCTGCGCTGCTGTTTCAAAATCTATATCTAATGATTGCGCAAAGTTTTGCAAAGTTGCACGATCACTGCTTAGTTTATTGATTTGCTGTGAAATAAATCCTTCAATTGCTTGTCTTGCACTCGCTGAACTGATTTTTTCTTTAATCAGTGCTTCAGTAATTAAATGTTCTTCAATAACGCGACCAATTTTATTCGCGATTTCTTCTCTACGTTTAGGTACTAATCCAGGTGTAAATGGAATACGCCACTTTCCGATATGATAAGCTTTTTGCGGATGGAATAACATTTTAATCGCAATGATATTCGTAACACCGCCAATAATTGCGCCAATTACAATCATAAATAATATGACGAAAAATGCGTGCATAATTTTTTATCTCCTTTTCAATCACTCGTAGGTTTAATATTACAATATATCTCTTTACATTCACAATTCAGATGTTTCTAAAAGCAAAAAAAGATTGATGGAATAACGCCATCAATCTTTTAAGTAAAGTCATACATGGGATAAAAAGTGTATCAACCTCTATTAGAGATTCTGTTATCACTTATTTATCGTATTGAATTAAGCATGTACTAATTCATCTTTAGAGATTCTTCCGAAATATGTTTCAGCTTCTCTTAATTTAGAAGTACCAAATATAGGTTGTTTGTTTTGATTTAATACACGGTAGATTTCACTGACTTTATTACTTTGCAGGATAAATCCATTTTTAGAATCTAATGTATTCCAGTAGATATCACTTGTTGTGGCATGTTTAGGATATGCACAGTGATTTCTAGAAATTGTTTGGACGATTTCAAGGGGGTCACATCCAAAAGTACTATTTAAGACATCAGAGTCTCTGAATAAAGCGCAAATTGAAACACATGTAGTCCAATTTGGTAAAACGCGTTCTTTCTCAATTTGTACGAGTGTTTTCTTTGATAGTCCGATTGTTTGAGCCATCGTATCTTGAGTGTAGCCCGCTTCTATTCTCACCATCTTGAACTTAGTTTGAATTAAATCTGTAAAACTTTGTCTGTCCATTATTACTCTACCTTTCTATTGTGTAATCTTTCCGTACGCAAGAAATTGCAATAATACACAATTCTTGAAACACAAATTACATCTTAATACAAAATGCGAAAAATTAAAAGAGCGAATTTTGCTTTTATGACGTATTTTGATAAAGCCGAAATTGTCTAAATAATCAAACACGTCATAAGTTATATATTTGCCAATTCCTTACATTTTAACGGAATTGGTTACGCTTGATCTGGTGGTTTTATACCCTTATTCTATTATGGCGAAAATTCGCGATATTTCAAGTGATTTTTACATTTTAAGTTAATTTTACCTTAAAGTAGAAATATTCTTTTCACAGTTAAGTCATATTTTCACAAAATAAAAAAAAGACCGAGACGTTGCTAGAACATCTCAATCCCCTGTCATATACTATGAACTGATTGCTTTTCTATCTTCTTGCTTAGAAATCATAAACGCACATGCTGCATCCCCTGTAATATTTACAGCTGTACGTGTCATGTCTAAGAGTCGGTCAATACCAATAATAATACCAATTGCGGCAGGATTTAAATCAACAGCTGTAAGTACCATTGCTAACATAATTAACCCTACACCTGGCACCCCTGCTGTACCGATACTTGCAATGACCGCAATCACAATCACTGTTAAAATTTGTAAGATTGTTAGTTGCGCACCTGAAATTTGTGCGATAAAGACGGTTGCAACCCCCTGCATGATTGCCGTACCATCCATATTGATAGTTGCACCAAGCGGTTGTACAAACGACGCAATAGCTGGTCGTACCCCCATTTTCTTGGTACATTCCATTGAAACTGGCAGTGCCGCATTAGAACTTGAACCGCCGAAACCAATCGTAATCGCTGGAATAAATCCTTTAAAGAATTTGATTGGGCTGTCTTTAGCGATAAATTTGATTGTACCGCCATAAATTAAGAAGAAATGTAGAATTAAAGCAGCTAATACAACAATGAAGTATAAACCTAGTTGTTTGATTGCACCAAGTCCAGCTCCTGTAAATGCATGTGCTACTAAACAGAACGTTCCAATCGGCGCAAACACACGCATAATCATTGAAATAATATACATCAGTATCTCGTTAAATTGTTCAAAAAACTGTCGGACGACTAAAGCTTTATCACCTAATACCATCATCCCGATTCCAATAAAAATCGAGAACGTAATCACTTGCAACATATTACCTTGAGTCATCGATTCAATTGGATTTTTTGGAAACAGATTGATTAAAGTTTGATCAAAAGTTTGATTTGCCGGTGCTTCTGCCCCTTCACTTTGTTTATCTAACGTTTTTTGATATGAAGCTACCTCGGTACTTTTCATTAAGTCTGAATGGCCTGCACCTGGTTTTACCACTAATGCCAATACAATCGCAATTGTAATCGCAATCGCTGTCGTACATAAGAAAAACACTAGTGTTTTTAAGCCGATACCGCCTAATAATTTCGGATCACCGACACCAACTACCCCTAATACAATCGATACAAATACGACTGGTACTACGAGCATAAAGATTAAGTTTAGAAATATTTGACCTACTGTGTTAAAGAAATATTGGTCTCCCCCTTTTACTAAACTTGTGTCTGCATAAATGTCGCAAATGGATCCGATAATAATCCCTGCTACAAGTGCAATGACAATGTTCATTGTTAACTTTTTACTCTTCATATGTCTCATCCCCCTTTGTATAGTTCTATTATAGTCTAATTTTACATAAATAGTAAATATACATTTTATTGTGCTGTTTTTCACAAAATAAAAAAACGTATATGAAAGTTATTAGACTAACCTTTCAAATACGTTTAATGTTGAATTAGATAAGTTTATTTTCCATTGCATAAATAGCAGCTTGTGTACGGTCACTGACTTGTAATTTAGAGAAAATGTGACTGACATGTGTTTTAATCGTTTTTTCAGAGACATATAAAGCTTCAGCGATTTCGCGGTTCGTTTTACCTTTTGCCATTTCTTTTAAGACGTCTTTTTCACGATTAGAGAGTTTATTGACATGATGCGGTTTTTTCGCTACATCTTCCATCACTTTTTGTACTTCAGGGTGTATGATTTTTTCTCCTTGCAAAACTTTATGTATAGATGTAATTAGTTGCTCAGGCTCGACATCTTTCATTTCATATCCGTCTGCCCCTTTATTAATTGCTGAAATCACATGTTCATCATCCGCATAACTGGTTAACACTAATATTTTGATTTCAGGATAATGTGATTTAAGATATTCTGTCACTTCAATACCATTCATCTCAGGCATTACTAAATCAAGCAGTACAATATCAGGATGTTGTCCACTTTGTTCTAATTCAGCTATAAATGCCTTGCCGTTCGCAAAAGAACCTTGTACAGCTAAATCATCAATGGTTGAAATCAAAAATTCCAAACCTTGACGTACAATGTAATGATCATCTATCAAAACGACTTGATTCATGTTTTGTCTCCTTCTCTGTTTGAGTCAATGGTACACTTAAGCGTATTGTTGTCCCTTGTCCCAATTTAGAATTTATCTCCATTTTTCCTTGTATTTGTTTGATACGTTGACGCATATTATAAATACCATGGGAGGTTTGGTCATTCCAGTCAGGATTAAAACCAGCGCCCTTATCTGAGATTACCATATCAAACTTATTTTCATGTTGATGCAAGAGTACATGTGCATGATTCGTTTGTGCATGCTTTTTAATATTATTCATCGCTTCTTGCAATATACGATAACTATGCTCTTCAACACTGCTAGACAAGTCAATAAGGCCTTCTACTTCTATGTCTGGCTGAATGCCAATTAAATGACTGTATTGTTTCAATGCACTCACTAGACCATGTTCTAACCCGATTGGTTTTAGCTGCCAAATCAAAGCTCTCATTTCATTTACAGCCTGCTGACTTGTAGTCTCAATTGTTTCGAAAGCTTTTTTCGCTACAGGTTCTTCTGTCATACCATGTGCTGCATGTGCAGTCAGCTTCAATGAAAATAACATCTGATTGACAGAGTCATGTAAATCACGTGCCAGTCGGTTTCGTTCATTCAAACGTGCCGCTTCTTTCTCTTTATTCGTTAATTCAATACGCTTAATCGTAGAACCGATTTGAAATGCAACAGATTCTAATAGTTCTAAATCTTCTTCTGAATACTTTACTGTATCAGGAGAAGCTACATTTAATAAACCAAATCGTTCATTACCTGAACGTAGCGGAACTGTCGCATGATGTGTAATGCCTCCAGATTCATCAGCGTATTCTTGATTTGCGGCACTGATTCTTGAACAATGAATAATATTAGAGGCTTTCATCAACTTTTCACTGTGATAAGCTTGTACACACCAACAAGTGCCTTCTCGCATACTTTGGCAATCATGTTTCGTTAAAGAACGTGGTAATTGGTAATCAGCTGCCATTTCATGTTCTCCGGCTTCATTGATGAAGAAAATCCAGCCTGTTGTAAATGCACTGCCTTCAATGAGCAGCTTTAATGCGCCATGCATCATAGTATAAATTTCTGTTTCTTCATTCAGATATTCTGCAATTTCTTTTAATAATGCCAAACGTGTCGGTTTAACCACAGTGTTCACCTCTCTTATCTATAATCTATTTTTATTATACCGATTCAATCTCTATAACGATAGCATTCCACTTGCACACGCAACTATCACAACGCAGAATATGTTATGATATTAAGTAATAATCGAGGAGGAAGTTATGGAATTTAAAGTACCTGAACAATATAACGGCTATACATTAAGAGAAATTTTCCAAGATGTGAAATTACCGAAGAAAGAACTGCATCAATTAAATATGTCAAAAGCCATTACCATTAATCAAGAACCTGCACAGCTTTCAGCAAAAGTGCAACAAGGAGATCAAGTGTTTGTCCCGACTCCAGATGAAACAAGTAATTATTTACCAAGTTATCGTTACGCAGATGTCTATTATGAAGACGCAGACATTGCGATAATCAAAAAGCCTAAAGGGGTAAAAACACATCCTAACGACTTAAAAGAAAGCAATACATTGATGAATCATGTCATATATACACTTGATAGTGATTATGCAGAACCTATTCATCGCCTAGACCAAGAAACAGTCGGTTTACTGATTGTGGCGAAAAATCCA
The DNA here is from genome assembly GCF_001812305.1 of Staphylococcus sp. HMSC056G08. Taxonomy (NCBI): domain Bacteria; kingdom Bacillati; phylum Bacillota; class Bacilli; order Caryophanales; family Staphylococcaceae; genus Staphylococcus; species Staphylococcus sp. HMSC056G08. Next base: position 9,944 of record NZ_KV808491.1, on the reverse strand, counting down.
TTGATGAAAAAATTACTAGATCGCATGTTAGAGGAAAATCAAATATCACGAATTTATAAAGCAGTAGTTAGAAGCTTACTACCGCTTAAACCGCAAACTATCGATAAACCTATCGGTAAAGACAAGTTCCATCCTAACCGCAGACGTGTTTCACCGACGGGTCAACAAGCCATCACTCATATCTTAGATGCACGTATGTTAAAAGAAAATGAATGTGAACTGGATATTAAATTGGACACAGGACGTACACATCAAATCCGTGTACATTTAGCCGCAATCGGCCATCCAGTTATCGGAGATCCTTTATATGGTGATTCTAAATTACGTCAATTACGTTTACACAGTCATAAAATTGAATTTGTACATCCGTTAACGAAAGAAAAGATTTCTGTTTCATTGGATGACAAAAAATAATGGAGAAGGCAAATGCCCTCTCCATTTTTGTTTACTTAATTTTAATTTATCTTTTGATAATTGATTATTCTTTTGGTTCAACCATGTTTTCTGGTTTGATCCACTCATCAAATTGTTCTTCTGTTAAATAGCCAGAATCAATAGCTGATTGTTTTAGTGTAATACCTTGTTTGTGTGCGTTTTTCGCAATTTTAGCTGCTTTTTCATAACCGATATGTGGGTTTAAAGCAGTTACTAACATTAATGAACGGTTTAGATACTGATCGATATTTTCTTCGATTGGTTCAATACCTTGCGCACAGTTTTCATCAAATGTACGCATACCGTCTGCGAGTAAATAGATAGATTGTAATGTGTTGTCCATGATTACTGGTTTGAATACGTTTAGTTCAAAGTTACCTTGAGAAGCGGCAATGCCAACTACTGTATCGTTACCCATTACTTGTACAGAAACCATTGTTAACATTTCACATTGTGTCGGGTTAACTTTACCAGGCATGATTGAAGAACCTGGTTCGTTCTCAGGAATGCTGATTTCAGCTAATCCAGCTCTTGGACCAGATGCTAACCAACGAATGTCATTTGCGATTTTCATTAAATCAGCTGCTAAAGCTTTTAATGAACCATGCAATTGAACCACTTCATCATGTACTGTTAATGCATGGAATTTATTTTCAGAAGATACAAATGGATAGCCTGTATTTTCTTTAATATTCGCAGCAACCATATCACCGAATTTAGGGTGTGCGTTAATACCTGTACCTACTGCAGTACCGCCGATTGCTAAACTTAATAAATGCGCTTTAGATTCACCTAATAATTGGTCGCATTTATCAAGCATATAACGCCAACCACTGATTTCTTGACCTAAGCGAATTGGTGTCGCATCTTGTAAATGTGTACGACCAATTTTGATAATGTCATGGAAATCTTTTTCTTTTTTCGCAAATGTATCACGTAATTGTTTTAATGCTGGTTCTAGGTTTGCTTCAATTTCATGATATAACGCAACATGCATTGCAGTTGGGAAAGTATCATTAGAACTTTGTGATTTATTCACGTCATCATTTGGATGTACTGTTTCTTCACTGCCATGTTTTTTCAAGCAATCGTTAGCTACATAGCTGACTACTTCGTTGACGTTCATATTACTTTGCGTTCCGCTTCCTGTTTGCCATACAACAAGTGGGAAGTGTTCATCGAGTTCCCCTTTAATTACACGATCGCACGCAAAGACAATTGCGTCTTTTTTCGCTTCACTTAATTTACCTAATTCAAAGTTAGCTAATGCTGCTGCACGTTTTAATTGTGCAAAGCCGTATACCACTTCAATCGGCATACGCTCTTTACCTACTGGGAAATTACGTTTACTTCTTTCAGTTTGTGCACCCCAGAACTTATCACCAGGTACTTCAATTTCTCCGAATGTATCATGTTCAATTCTTACTGACATTTGACTTGTCTCCCCTTTATGATTGGTATTTATCATAAGTATAGCATTAAATGTTTTTAAATTAAATCTCTATATAGTTAACGCTTTCATGTCTGACTATGACTTAAAAACATATTAAAAAAAGAGCCTAGTGAGCTAGACTCCTTATATATACATATTATTTAGTTTCAACACTTTTAAAGTGAAGTTTAACAGCTTTAATAACCGCAACAGCAGTTAAAATATATAAAATAATACTGATTACTAATAAAATAGGACTGATGTTAATCAATGTTCCTAAAAATCCCGTTAAACTGTTATAAAAATCACCTAAAGGCTTAAATAAAATAAATGTAATCGCAATACAACAAATCACACTGATAATGACACCTTTTTGGTTACTCTTGATAAACATTTGCGGATCTCGTTGACTTACTAATCCTTCAGATAAATTCATTTGTAGTTTGACTACACGAAAGAGTACTGGTAAATATAGTGCGCCTAACGCAATTGGAAAACCTTTGATAGATAACAATCCAAAAATTACAGTAGCTAACATTAAGAGTTTCCAATGTTTATGTAGATTTTGCATGGAAATGTTCCTTTCTGAAATTACTCATTCAACAAAATAATAAAGGAAATACACTCTGAATACAAATTAAAATCCGAGTTATGTTTCAATTCATCAACATAACTCGGATTTATTGATAATGCATTATTCAGCTTAAGCGAAGCGTTCAGTGAAGTACTGACGCACATCCTCTGGTAAACCAGCTGCTGCTGCTTCATCTAAAATAACATTCACCATACGGTGTGCTTTTAAATCAGATGGTACATAGCTTGAGTTGCCGTTTTCGTTATATAATTTGTTCACTAAGTCAGCTTTTTCAGCACCAGTGACAACTAAAATAACTTCACGAGCAGGCATTACACCTGATTTTACCGCAACATCTAGATTGCCTTTATCATTAATAGTTAAAACTTGTAATGTGAATTTAGCTTTATTTTCTTTAGACTTAATGTTTTCTTCGATAAAATCAACGACACCATCGTTATATGATAATTCATAAACTTGTGAATCTGGTACACCAAGTGTTTGGTAGTATGATTTGTTGTCATCATAATCTAAAATGTTGATTTGACTGAAATCAACTGGGTGACGCAACACGTTTTGTTTTAAGTCTTCTAAAACAGGCGCGTTGTCATCTGCTAGATGCACACCCATGATTGTTGTCGGATTATTATTAAATGTCTTTCTGATAATATCTGCAGAATAGCGTGCAGCTTTATCTGCAGTTGGAAAAACCTTAAAGTTCATTGCCATAATGTACACTCCTCTAATTGTTATCAGTTCGTATATCACTTCGATTGCTACATTATTTACCCTGTTCTTAAAAGAAGTAAACGCAATAGATACACGTAATAGTTAATTCTATTATACCTGTTTCATTAATTGATTTCACTCAAACCCAAATATCCATTAATGTAAATGTGGATAATTCTGTTGTCTCAATGCTTCATAGACTAAGATTGCGGCTGTATTAGATAGGTTTAATGAACGAATATGATCGTTCATCGGAATTCTTAATGCTGTTTCAGCATATTTTTCTTTTACCCAATCTGGTAACCCTGTCGTTTCACGCCCAAATACAAAATAATGATCTTCATCAGAATTTGAATAATCAAAATCAGTAAAGGTCGTTTGACCGAATTTAGTGATGAGATAATAATGTCCATCAGTTTTCTCAAAAAACTCTTCAATACTTTCATAATAAGTAATATTCACATGCACCCAGTAATCTAGGCCGGCACGTTTCAGCATTTTATCATCTGTACTGAACCCTAGGGGTTTAATTAGATGTAAATGTGCATCTGTACCTGCACATGTTCTAGCTATGTTCCCTGTATTTGCAGGAATTTGGGGTTGATATAATACGACATGGTTTGTCATGTTACTTAATTCCTCTTTTCTAATCCTTTTAACATTTCTTCTTGTACTTCATCTAATTCATCGGCGAGATGTGCTTCGATAAAATCACGTTCATCCTCACCTGCAATTTGGCCAATTGCCCAGTAAGCAGTTGCCCGAATCATCGGTCTTGGATCATTTAACGCTACTTCTTTTAGTTCTGGCAATGCAGCTGTTTCATTAAAGTGTGCTAATGCGATAATCGCATTACGTTGAATTGGTTTCTTACCTCTCCAAGCACCTGCTAAATGTCCATACGTATTCTTAAATTCTTTATTACTCATTTGTAGTAAAGGAATTAAACGTGGTTTTAATATTTCAGGTTCTAAAACGATATCATCGTGTTCTGTGTTAATCCCCCTATTTTTAGGACACACTTGCTGACACGTATCGCAACCATATAATCGATTGCCGATTTTATAGCGATATTCATCTGGTAAATAACCTTTTGTTTGGGTCAGGAATGAAATACATTTCTGACTGTTTAATTGTCCGTTCCCAACTAATGCACCAGTTGGACAACGGTCAACACAAATCGTACAGTCTCCACAACTGTCGAGCAATGGGTCGTCTGGCTCAAATGGAATACTGACTAACATTTCACCTAAATAGGTCCATGTCCCTAAGTCAGGATTGATAACAAAGCCATTTCTTCCTGTAAAACCTAATCCGGCACGTTCAGCCACAGCACGATCTGATAATACACCTGTATCTACCATAGATAACATTTCTACATCAGGTACGCGTGACTTGATATACTCACCTAATTTATCCAAGCGTTTTCGCATGATTGTATGATAATCCTGTCCCCATGAAGCACGCGCAAACATCCCTCTACGATCGCCTCGAACACTTTTCGGTACACCCTTCAATTTGTTTGGGTAACCTACTGCGATAGCAATAATGGATCTTGCAGTCGGCATAGACAACTTAGGATTCACTCTTAATTCAATATCTGATTCCTCAAAACCAGATGCATATCCTTTGGCATGATAGTCCACTAACTTTTGTTTAAGCTCATCAAATGGATCAGCAGTTGTAAAACCGATACTGTCTATCCCGATTTGATGGGCATATTCAATAATATCTTTTTTTAATTGTTTATTATCCACCATAATGCCTCCATATCCATGATCCATTTTGTATTTTAACACACAATACATAGATACAAGTTAAATTTTCTTCAAAAATTAAAGCTGATACCTTTCTGTAGATATCAGCTTGTTGATAATTATTAATAAATTTTTGTGCCGACGGGTTGTCCATCAAAATACTGTCTCATAATATTCTCTTCATAACCTGGCGCAATCACGATTTCTTTAACGCCTGCACTAAGTGCTTTCGATGCGTCTTTCAACTTTGGAATCATATCATCACTAATCATCTTAGAGTTGATTAATTTGTCTAATTCAGAAAGTTGAATATCAGAAATAACCTCACCTTGATTTTGTACACCTGGTATATCACTTAAAATGATTAAAGGTGATTGTAATGTTGCGGCAATTTTATAAGCAAGTGTTTCTGCATTAATACTATAAAATTGATTATGATAGCGACCGATAGAAGCAACGACTGGAATATAATTCGTGCAAAGTTGTTGAAACACTTCTCGATTGATATTTTCTGGTTCGGCTACGAAACCTAGTTCTTTAGAAATAGGACGACAATCAAATATTGGAAAATACGCCCCGTTAATGCCAATGAAATCTTGTGCAACTTTATTTGCTTCTTCCACTACGTCAACATTGACTTTGCATAATAAAGTATTGGCTATAATATTTAAGGTTGGAAGATTGATTTTCCTAATGCCATTGATATATTCCGCTTCAATACCATTTTCTTTTAATGCTTCATTTACCTTTGGATCGCCATCATGCACAATAATTGGATACAGTCCGTTACTTCTAAAATCAGCAATTTGTTTAAATGTCGTAGATGCTAATTGATTGATAATACTACCACTGATTTTTATAACAATGAATTTCATGAATCAATCACTTTTATCCCTTTCTCTAGTTGAATGACATATACCTATACATATCTTTTAAACTGGTTTAAAAAGTTAACGCCATATTCTATTTTGATTTTTGTTAATCAGTAAACATAATATCTTTATAATAGAGGTATAGAAATGTGTCTTTTACTGGATGATATGTTTTATAAAGTGATGCATATATTTAAGCATCACAGCAAGAAGATGATGAAATAACTATTTTAGTTTAAAAGGGTCATTGCTCTAAACAATAACGTTATATTCATCATCATGGCTGCTTGTTGTTCGTTATAATACACGTTTTAAAAATTGTTGAGTTCTTTCATTTTGCGGATTACCGAAAATTTGTGAAGGCGTACCTGCTTCAGCTACAATGCCATCTGCCATAAATACCACTTTGTCACTGACATCACGCGCAAACTGCATTTCGTGTGTTACCACAACCATAGTCATGCCTTCTTTCGCAAGTTCTTTCATAACTTGAAGCACATCTCCAACTACTTCTGGATCAAGTGCAGAAGTCGGTTCATCAAAGAGTAATACATCTGGATGCATTGCCAACGCTCTAGCAATCGCAACTCTTTGTTTCTGACCTCCTGATAATTGTGCTGGATAACTATTTCCTTTATCTGATAAACCTACTTTATCTAAAAGTTCTTGTGCTTCTTGTTTTAAACTTGTTGAATCTGTATGTTTTAGTAACTTCGGTGCTAACATGATATTCTCTAAGACGGTTTTATGCGGAAATAAATTGAAGTTTTGAAAAACCATGCCCATTTTTTGGCGTAATTCATTTACTTTCACATCTTTACCTAAAATATTAGTACCTTCAAAGTTAATTTCTCCGCCATCTGGTTGCTCTAAAAGATTAATACATCTTAATAAAGTACTTTTACCTCCACCAGATGGTCCTATAATCGCCACTACTTCTCCTGCGTTAATTTCTAGTTCAATGTCTTTTAAAACTTCATTACTGCCGAAGTTTTTCTTTAAATGTTTAATATTAATCACTGACTTTCATTCTCCCTTCAAAGAAGTTCATGACTCTTGATAATACAAAGGTCAATACAAAGTAAAGAATTGCTGCTACAAGTAATGGCGTAAATGGATCAAAAGATGCACCTTGGACAACTTGGGCATTAAACATAATCTCACTGACACCGATAACTGACACAATAGATGATTCTTTAATAACTGTCACAAACTCATTACCTAATGCTGGTAAAATATTTTTAATTGCTTGAGGTAAAATAATTGTTTTCATTGTTTGGCCATAGCTTAAACCTAAACTTCTGGCTGCTTCTGTTTGGCCTTTATCAACAGCGTTAATACCCGCTCTAATTATTTCTGCAATATATGCAGCACAGTTGATAACCATCGCAATCATACCGCAAATTAGCGCTGAGATATCCCAACCCAATACAGCAGTTGTACCGAAGAACACTAAGAATACTTGTACAAGTAATGGTGTACCTCTGATAAATTCAATGTATACAGAAGCTAACCATTTTAAAGGTTTTATTGAACTTAATTTCATTAAAGCGAAGAATGCGCCAAATAAAGCACCAAATACTACACCGACTATAGAAATTAAAATTGTATTTTTAATACCTGTTAAAAAGAATGAACCGTACTTAGTAAAGAAGTTTCCTTCTTCTTCCATAGATTGTGCTGCGATATCTTTATATTTCGGAATCAAGTTTTGATCTTTTACATCTTTAACTGATTTGTTTACTTGCGCTAGTAATACCGGCGCATTTTTAGGTATCGCAATTGAATTATCTTTATCAGGTTCATGGAATTTAACTTTCGCAAATCCTAATTCAGGATTTTGTTGTAAGTAAGCCTCTGCTACAGGTCTTTCAATAATTGCACCATCTACTTTGCCGCTTTTTAAAGACATGATTGCTTCTGGTAGACGTGTTAATGAGTGAACATCAGCATTTTCGATTTCTGTTTTTGCTAACTGCTCTTGAGTCGTTTGTTTTTGTGCTGCGATTCTTTTATTGTCAAAATCACGTAATGATTTATATTTATCGATCTCAGTTTTTTTAACAATGATGGATTGTCCAGACTTCATATAAAAATCTGAGAAGTCTACTTCTTTTTTACGTTCTGGTGTTGGTGTCATTCCAGAAATAATCATATCGATTTTTCCTGTTTTCAAAGCACCTAGTAAACTATCAAATGACATGTTTTCAATTTTTAGCTTTAGATGATTGTCTTCAGCAATTTTCTTAGCTAATTCAACGTCAATGCCGACATATTCTCGTTTTCCATTTTTCGAAGATTCGAATTCATATGGCGCATAGTCAGCAGATAGTCCTACTCTTAATTCCCCTCTTTGTTTAATCTTTTCCCATACGGGGTCTTGTGCCTCAGCATTTGCCTTTAAATTAAATAGCGGTAAAATGATGCCGAGTAAAAATACCGTACATATGAATACTTTAATTATGTTTAATGCTTTATGTTGTATCATAGCGATGTCCTCCTTAACTTATGGAATTATTATACATATAATTGTATCAATATGCAATAGGTATTTTTAAATTTTCTGAAAACTTGAGTTACTCATATAAAAAACTGCATAAAAATAGCCTTGTTCGGATTTGAACAAGGCCAAAGATTTATTGTTTAGGTATATCAAATTTATAAATTTCATTGTTATAACCTGGTAAAATTCTCTTACATACTTGATGGATAATAAAACCAGAAACAAATGGGATGATAAAGTAACCGAATGCTAATAATACAATATTTGTAAATGAATCGCCTTCCATTCGGTTAAACGCATTGATCGGGCCTACAAGTCCTGTATAGCCAAATCCTGCTGACATTGGTGTTCCTTGGATGCCGATAAAGTATGCTACAAGACCAGCAACTAAACCATTTAAAGCTAATGGTACTGCGATAATCAAATGTTTGAAATATACAGGAATCATCATTTTAGCTGCACCAATGATCAATACGATATTGACACCTGCTTTATTGACTGGCAACGAGCCCCAAATGAATGTTACACATGCTGCAACGATACCTAAGTTTGCTGCACCACTGCCTAAGCCTGATAACGAAATGGCAGTCGCAATCGCTACCAATGAAATTGGCGTAACCATTAACAAAGCATAAGTCATTGCGATTAAGATACTCATCAATAATGGATTTAATTCCGTAAATGAATGAATCATCGCACCTAATGCTTTAGTGATATGAGATACAAATGGTAAAATCATTAAACCGATAAAACCAGAAACGACAGGAATCACTACAGGTAAAATGATCATTTCAAGTGAACCTAATTTACCACTTAAAAGCAATACAAGCACACATGCAATCATCACAACGATAATGATATTGATAATATCCCCAATACCTTTTAAAGCTAAGCCTTTCGAAGTGAATTGTACTGCACCAGAACCTATCATTGCAGAAGTCCCCATCATGACAGCAGACGGACCGCTGAATTTAAATTGATGTGCCGCTAAGACACCTATAATAAACGCCATAAAAGATTGTATTGCTATAACGATTTGAAAAATTAATTCTAAATAATGATTTCCATTCATGAAAAACTTAAGGATTTCACCTAGTAATGCGTTCGGTAACAAAGCAACTACAACGCCTGCTCCTACCGCATTCAATATGCTACTAAAAAATACTTTTGTGTTTAACTCTGATTTAGCCATAAGATGTAAATTTATCCTCCGTTCTTTAACTATTGCTTTTATTCTATAATAATTCTATCAAAGCAACAATACGAAAAACGGAACAAAGGTAACATAAAGTTACATATGGATATCAAATCATATATTTAATAAGTATAGTTAATGCGCTTTCTATATAACTTTTTAAATTTTTGTATCAGATAATTAAAAACAACTTCACTTCTAGAATGGAATAAACAAGGTAATTCTTGAATATCTTAAAAGTCCAGACTATACATCAACAGATATTACTTTACGTCAATATAGTCATTGCTTTAAGGAAAAGTTTGAAACAGTCAATGTAAAGCCTTTAAATATAACCAGTTATTTATAATCAATAACTATGATCAAAATATCTATTAACAATACTATAAGTTTCCATAACGTGACCAAAATTATATGGCTCTCTGTCAAATAGGACTGGTGAGCAAA
>NZ_KV808490.1:0-2421 GCF_001812305.1 Staphylococcus sp. HMSC056G08 | reverse complement strand
TTTTGCTCACCAGTCCTATTTGACAGAGAGCCCTATAAAACGAAAGCCAAGAACACTGACGTTCTTGGCTTTTTTGAGATTTATTCTTTTGTTTCACGCATTTTTGCGACATTCGCATGTGCGTTGTGTTTATATTTCTGATAGAAAATAATGACGATAATAAACCAAATCGGTGATACAAATAGTGCATTTCTTGTTTCTTCTGTAAAGAATAATAGTACATAGGCAAACAAGAAGAAGAGTAACACAACGATACCGGCATATGGACCACCTGGTAATTTAAAGTCGTTCGTTTTATGTTCCTGCTTATTTTTAAAGGCATAAATAATGTATGAAATGATAATCAATGTCCAAACAAATAAGTAAAGTACGGTTGATAGTGTTGTGACATAGATAAATAACTGTACTGCATTAGGGAAGACATAGTTCAATAATGCTGCGAACAGTAATAAAATTGATGAAATCAACATTGAAATATGCGGTACACCACGGTGATTGACTTTACCTAATGCTTTAGGACCTAAGCCTTGTTCAGCTAAACCGAATAAGATACGGCTGTTTGAATAAATACCACTGTTAGTAGCTGACGCTGCAGCTGTAATAACTACAAAGTTCACAAGACTTGCGGCGAATGGAATACCAATCAAGCCGAATACTTTAACAAATGGACTTGAGTTTTCACTTAAAGTATTCCAAGGAACTACAGATGTGATAATGATTAATGAACCGACATAGAATAATAAGATACGAATCGGTACATTATTAATGGCTTTCGGAATCGTATTAGCACGGTCTTTCGTTTCACCGGCAGTTACACCGATCAATTCTATACCAATAAATGAATAGATTGCCATTTGGAAAGCCATTAAGAAGCCGAAAGCACCATTAGGGAATAATCCGCCATGACTGACTAAGTTTGAAAAGCTTGCTGTACCATGTTCAGTTTTTACTGACATGAAAATTAATACTAGTCCTACTACAATCAATGCGATGATAGTTATAATCTTAATTAAAGCAAACCAGAATTCTAGTTCACCAAACAATTTTGCGCCTAACAAGTTGAATGAAATTAAGATTAATACCACGAACAGCACTGAAATCCAGTTAGGAACATCAGGCAGCCAATATGAAATATATTGACCGATAGCTGTTAAGTCAGACATGCTTGATGCAATCCAACAAAACCAGTAGGTCCATCCAATCACAAAACCGCCGAATGGTCCTAGATATTCATTAGCAATATCTACAAATGAATTAAAACGTGTGTTGCTTAAAAGTAACTCGCCCAGTCCGCGCATAAACGCAAATAAAAACATCCCAATGATGATATAAGCGATGAAAATACTCGGACCTGTTAATTTAATCGTTTGGCCAGATCCTAAAAAGAGACCTGTACCAATTGCCCCACCAATCGCGATTAACTGTATATGCCTATTGCTGAGGTCTTTTTGTAATTTCTGTCCCAAAATTTTTGCACCCTTTCGGATTTGTATATGACAAAGGGGTTGACGTTAAATGATGTTAATAATGATATAAAAAATTTCAGGACATTGCAATTGTTAATGTATAAATATAAAAAACTTTTATGAAGTACATAATTTAAAACTATCAAAAATTTTGTTATTTTTTAGCTGGTTTGGGTAAGCATTTTCTATAAATTTTCTGTGGCTTCTGTCGCATGATATAAACAAAGACGACCGGCTGAGTCATAGCTTTGACGCATTTTATCTTTCGGGATTTGAATCACTTGATAACGTGAAGGGATCAAAGCTGGAACATAGAGTTTACGACCAAATTGTGCCCATAATGGATCAATATAAAAATAGTTGTTTTGGTCATATCCGATTAATAAGGTGATATGAATGTTTGAGACCCATTCTTTACGTGTGTCATCGACTCTGAACGTTCGACGCTGCGGTTTTTGGCCCAGTACTGTGTGATAAATCAACACAGGTTGACCTGCATCGATAATACGTTCAAGTTCAGCTAATGATTTACCAGTACCATCTTTAATACGTGTGTCATATTGTTTCAAGTAAGGAACAAATGCATTTGGGAAAATCGTTTGATGTGCACCCGGTTTAATCATTAAGAAATGACCGACGTAGCCTTTATTCGGATTGCTTGGATGTGTCGGCCAACGCTTCATTAAAGAAATAGGGTGGACAAATATATGATTATAATCCAGCAGCATAGATGCGGCAGTGCCTTCACAGCCCATGACCATAGGAATTGGAGAGAGCTGACTTTTTGGTTTAACATTTAGTATTTTCTTCATTTTTGATAACTCCCCATCGTTCATCATTACTCTTATTATAAAAGTTGTACATGACTGAGTATATTACTTTGTCTCAGAAAATATAAAAAAGAGCGAGACTGTTGTCTCACTCTCAGACCGTAGACAAACTACCGTTATAACTT
>NZ_KV808489.1:365-7773 GCF_001812305.1 Staphylococcus sp. HMSC056G08 | reverse complement strand
TTTATTTTGGACTGTATTTATGTCCCAGCCCCTTATCACATTAATTTATAAGGGTATAGATTAATATATAACCAATTTTTTTGAATTTAAAACAAAAATTATGTCACCAGATCTATTGATATTTGTTATTTTGACAGTTTAATCTTAATAGCAACTTTACTTTTTAATTGCAATGAGTCATACACTCCTTTTCTCAATGCAAAATAAAGGCTCTCTCAGCTTGTTAAAATTGTTAAATGTCTATGTTTGCAGCAGTGATTGCATTACCTCATTGAATACTGTGCTGATCTACTAAATTAATAGTAGTTATTTCATCTCTATATTATTCACTCATCTTTTCACTTATCGTATTCATATATAAAGAGATTGTTTAATAATCAGTATTCAATCCATCTATATTTTGACTTTGCCAGTATTGTTCTGCTACAGGCACTTTAATAAATTCTACTGTATTATTATGGTTTTCTTTAACAACTTGCTCTATTTCATCAATATTGACTTTAAAGAATTCTTTTCTATGGTTTACTTTATTAACTTCTCTATCTCTAAAGTGTTTATGAAGTATATTCTCTAAATTAGGTGCGTCATCACTAAATATCATGGCGTGAACATCAAATTCAAATGGAACAGAAGCGTCACCTAACTCTTTAACTCTGTCATATGGTTCTAATCGTCTAGTAACGCCTATCTTATAAATATCCTCACCAAATGAACCAATGTTAGAGATGATATAGACATAACCAGCTCTGGTATTAGCTTCACGTTCAAGCACATTCTTTTTATCTTCTTCTAGCTCTTTTATCTTGTTTTCTAACTCTTTGATTTTATCAGCATATAATTCTTTTTCAATATCGCTTTGTGATTTTTCAAGACGTTTGAACAATGATCTAACTTCATTACTGAATTGCGTTTCCTCTTTTTCGATTTTCTTCTTCTCTTGTTCTATTTCACGTTTTACACGTTCTTCTTCTTTAATCTGTTCTTTGATTTCACGTTGAATTTCCTTTTCTTGTTGGACTTTAATTTGATACTGATAGATTAAATTCAATTTCTCTAGTTTCTTTTCTAAATACGGTTTAGTAATCTCTACACTATCAACACTATATATCTTATTGAGTGTTTCATATGCTCTTATTATTCTGCTATGGTAACTTTCATAGTTTTTAGCTGTCACATTGCTTAACATATAATCACATTCCGTATTGAATGAACGCAATATTTGCTTCAATTGAGCATTGACTATTTTCTTTTCATCCTCGTACCCATAATAAATTGCTGCGTCACCGTCTTTAAACATTTCCTTTTCCTCTAATGTGAGCATACCTAATTTATTTTTCAAGTCATGGGAAGTTACATCTTCCTCAAAAGCACTTACAAAGACTTGCATTATATCTTGGTCTTTTCTTAATTGTGTTAACTCTCTTTGAATAGCCCTTTTCTCTTTTCTTTTTGCTGATAATTCGCTTTGTGCTTGTTCTAATTCATCTTGTCTTATACTAAGCTCTTTCTCAACTTTTTCTTTTTGTTCTGAAATACTGTTGATTTGTCTTTCTTTAAAGCGCAGTAAGTCCTGTTCCAATTCATTTTGTTTATTATCATATTCTTTAACGAGGTCATTGTAACGTGTTCTTTGTTGGTCTACTTTTTCTTTTACCTCATTGTATTTACTTTCTATATTCGCCAGTCTTTCACGTTCCATGTTCTTTAAATTAGTTCTGATTTTTTGCTTCTCTTTCAGATAATATTCAATTTCAATTTCTAGTTGTTGTATTTCTTGTTTGTATTTAGCTTTCATTTCTTTAAAAGAAATCAACTCTTGTTCTTTCCACTCGTTAAATTCACTTTTGTCCTGATCTAACAACTTTCTTTTTTCTTTGTTGATATACTCTGTTTCAGCTTGTTGCCAAACTTCAAACTTCTCTTTTTTAATTCTATATTCATAAGTAATTTGGAAGTAAGTAATCAATAAGTCAGGTTCATTTTTATCTTTAAAACTAATTTCTGCATAATAACCATTGCCATATATAAGCGTGAGAACCGCACTTCTAATCTTGTTTACCTTTTCATATTCTATAATATCAGTAATAGGAATACGATAGATAAACTCCTCTTTAGCTTTAATAAATACTATATAGTCATCATTCACAAATAGCGAACCGTTATAATCTTTATTCTGATATGTAAAAGATACTTTAAAACTCATCAAAATACTCTCGCTAAATTTTTGAGAATATGCTTGGTAATCCTGTTCATTATAGTTCAATTTATCCACCCTTTGCTTTTGCTCTATTTAAAAATAGTATATGAATTTAAAATTAGTATGTAAATAAAGTAGTTAAATATTCCAATTAAGTATAGTAAAAGCACTAACTATCACAATAGCTTATGATTATCTTTATTTAAAATAGATGTCTAAACAGAAAAACACCGTATATTAATACAACTTTAGGAGCTAGCTCTCTAAAATTACTTTTTCAAACGAAAACTAGTTTGTTCAAATATTGCATGTTAGATTATTAAAAACCACCACCTTTTAATCAGGCAGTGGTTCATCTTTTTAAGCTTATTTTTTAATTAATTTTGGACTGCAAAACGTTTAAAGTCATGTTTCTGATATTTTGTCATTACTTTTAGGAGGCAGAGGCCATATAGCTATACTTCTTTGAATAGATTTATCCCTTTTAACAAGTGAAAAAATAAGTCTAGTTACCCCCCTTTCATGAAATTTTTCGATTGATTGCGAGCGATGGGCCCCCGTCGGTCCCCGACGATTTTTATTTTTTCTTCGAGGGTAGGGGGGATTATATAAAAATTAATTGATTTTAACGATACGTAATAACTCCGCAACAACTTTGATATCAAATACATAGTTTAACGAAAATTGGTAAATACCTTTAAATGCTTGTTTCTTTTTATTGTACATAATAGGCTCATATTTAGCATACACAGCATGCGCAAAGTCTCCTACAAAAATATCTTGTGCATCATCTGTAATTACTACGTGAGATACATTAAACAGCTTGTTTAAATCACCTGCAAGCGCACCTAATCCCATCTGTGCTAACTCTTTGATTAACTTATCATGATGATCTGTATTCATTACAATTGATACATTACGTCTGAATGTTTGTGGTATATCTTTCATCGCCTGTTTGATACCATCATACATTGATGTGTTACTTACTTCTTTGATTCCTTGATTGTAAAGTGATAGGTCTTGGTTATCTTTATCAATCAAACCACTGGCATTGTTCTTGTCTAAGAGTAGTGTTGTTTCATATGCAACACATTCATTAATAAATATTTCTTTAAGTAACTCATCTAATGTTCTATCAGAACCATGCACTACACTATCTGATACCTCTGTATAGATATATCCTTCACGTCTATCAAAATATTTACTGCTTCCATTAAGTGATAGTTCTATACCATTCGCAGCTAACTTATCTTTAATGTACGTTAGTGTAGGTAAGGTCTCTACATGTTCATCATTCGTAATAGTAATCACATCACGTAATGTTTGAGGTAACTCGGCATTGACTAATAATTCATTGAAGACTTCTTTACGCGCAGTTGGTAACTCTTTAATATTAAAGTTATTTCCACTGCTTACTAATTGTTTTGTTAATGTACCTACCCATGTATTGCTTGATTGATTTACTCCATTCATATTTAACACTCCTAATAGTTTATTGTTAATTTGTTCTGGTGATAATACTTCTGATTCTGTAATACTTAATGTCTTTAGTCCTTGCTCAATCAATTCCACCTCTTTACCAATATCCTTTTGATACAGTTCGGCATAACCTTTAATATCCTTATCATCAAAGCTAGATAGTTGATATCCGAATTGTTCTTTAAAACCTGTCATTTACTTCATCTCCTAATTTGATTTTAGTATAAACAACGAAGTCATATATACGTTCGTTGTCTTTATCTTCTTCATAAAAATAAAATTATGAAGAAAGTATTCATCTAATAACTTAAAGTACGTATTTAATAATTCATTCCTATTGTTACACTTAAATATACGTTTAACAGATTCATTTGCAAGATCTAACATGTTGTACCTCTCTTCTTTTAATCTGATAAATATACATTTTAATAAGTTCAAAATCATCACGCTTTCTTGCGTATCGTTGAACTGCTTTATTAATATATTTTGTATTCATTAAATGTATTGGTATCGGTGAACGTTTAACTATTAAATATGCAATACGTTTATGATTCACTTAATCACCTTCTTCATTTTGATAATGAAAATGTTTTATAGCTTACATCCGCATTGATATAAAAGAGAATTCTAAAAAGTCCTAGATTTTTATTTAAGTATGTGTTAATCACACTGTTCTTCGTATCTCTTTCTAAAAACTGGATTAACTCTTTTCTATGAAAATCTTAGGAACAACATCAACCACTATCCAACCTCTCTCCCTTTCATAGTCTTTAATGAATGCTACATTAATCAACTACTATCAAGATACTTGAACTTCATACTATCCCTCCTATTTTGATGAAATAGTCACACATAATTACCTCTAATTTTTAATTACTGTAGTATTGCTTTAACACTTTTACTTTTCTTACTGTTCTACGTATCATTTTAAGAATCCTATTTGAATTCATTTAGATCAGTGTATCTACGCTATACAACTGAAAACGCAACAGGTAACCAATGTTCTGTTTTGATGTTCTTTGACTTTACAATCGGCAACTCCAAACATTTACCATCAATCATATAATATATTGGCGGACATATTGTCATTTCTATATCGCCCTCTCTTTTTAAATCAGAAATTAGTTTGAAAGCTTCCTCATTCCAACCAATCCAAAATACAACATTGGTATTTTCTCCGCTTAAATATGCTATATCTCCTTTGTAATTGAAGTTATTTTCTTCAAATATCCTTTCTATTTCTACAAATGATGTTTCTTTATGAGTCTTGATATATTCCAAGATTTTATTTTTCAATCTATTTTTGTTCATTTGTAACCTCCATTGTCTTGTTAGGTGTCCCACTGTCTTATGCCATGCTACAACTATGAGACACCTTTAAACCTTACTGCCACAAAGGATAAAGCTATACTGTCTTACCGTCTTATGATTTCATCCCAACACTTTGAGAATAAATAGTAATTTTCCTAAAGTTTAGAGTGAAGTTTATAAGACACCGAGACAGTTATAGCGTGGCACTTACTCCCACAAAGTATTGAGGGTGTCTTGTAACTGTCTTATATCTGTCTTACTGTCTTGCTGTTATGACTTTATATTAATCAATTCAGAATAGTACGAAGACATATCAACGTCGAATCCATATTGTTTACCTATCCCTTCGCCGTATCGAGATTGTTTTTTACTTATCCCACAATAGCGTGTATTTCTAAGTGCTTCATCAATCTTACGTAAATGATGAGGTTGAGGCTGGTCATCTCTGCCCATCATCACTTTCCAAACTTCTTTACTGCAAACCTTATCACGCCATACATATTGACCGGGCTTTGAACCATCTAATGAGAATAAATTACCGTCGTTATAAAAAGAGAATCTGTGATTATCTGAATTTGTACCATTTACACCATTGAATAAAATCTGTTTATCATGTAAACTTAACGACCAATAATCAGATGGTATAGGTTGCTCTAGGAAGTCCTCTACTTCACCGATAAGTGTATCTTTCTCTGAATGTTCTGCTTGCATTTCTAAAGCAGTTTCTGAGGCTTCTTTGTCTAAAAGCAATGCTTTATCGATAGGATTTTTATCAAAATATACTTTAGCTTCTGCGTACATTTGTTGAACAACCTCAGGTGTTAGATCATCAAACGGGCTTTTAGTCGATTTATCCTTATCAGTAGTAACCGGTAAGAAACGTCTATTACCTGTCTTATCTTTTAAAAACTCATAATTGTTCGTTGTACCTACAAAAACACTTTGACGTGGGTGTCTCTCAGTACGTTTGCCATAAGAAGCTCTGTATATATCGACAACCGCACTGATAAAACTCTTAATATCTTCAATAGTAGATTTTTGAAAGGCTGATAGTTCTTCAATTTCACAAATCCATGAACCTTGCAGCTTTTTGTATGCTTCATCACCTTTGAATGTATTAATGCTTTGGTTATACCATTGACCACCCATACGGCTCGCCAGTGTTGATTTACCCCCGCCTTGTTTACCGTATAAAATAACCATTGTGTCATATTTAATACCAGGCTTGTATATTCTGGCAATTGCTCCCATCACCCATTTTTTAGCTACTTCACGGTTATAATGTGTATCTTCTGCACCTAAGTAATCAATAAAAAGCGTTTCTATTCTTTTTACGCCGTCCCATTGTTTACTTTCAATAAGTGACTTGATAGGGTGGAATTTGTTTTGATAGGCTTCTTTTTCTATAACACTATCCATAACATCACGGCTGAACTGCACATGATAAACTCTGTCTATATGAGAAATAACATGCGTTGTGTCAATGTCAGCCCAATAGTAATTTGTATCGTCTTTTGAACGCCAGTAAGGAAGGCGTTTAAGTTTAGTGACATTTTCAAATACATCATATTGAACTAAATTATTTAAACTTTCATCGTTGCCTAAAATAATCTCTGCGTTAGTTGTTGTCTTTTTTAATGCATTAGTTGTTGCTGTTCGTCTTAATTTACTGCGCCAATCGTCGTTATTGGTCATATAGCTAGTTTTTTCGATTAACTCGAAAACATCTTCTTTAGTTACTTCACTCAATCAGAAACCCCCTTCTTATTTTGATTGTCTCTTTTTAAAATACTTTCGAATGTTTTATTTACCTCTTTTTGTTCAATCGGCGGTGTACAAGTCATTGCCCACGCACTTGCCAGACCATAAACCAAATATTGATCTACATATCTACGCAACAGATAACCTATTAATGAAGCTAAAGTTTGATTCCGTTCACCTTCACTAACTCCAAATGCAATATCACGCCAATATGCGCTGTCACGTTTAGCTTTATATGAAACAGTAATAGGCTTATCCTCTTGTTTAATTTCGTTGACCCAACCTTCTATAGTAGGACAATCCAATATTGGAGCGTCATTACATCTATACATAAACGCACGGCTTTTATCTTTTATAACGGGTAACGCCATTGCCCTGCTAGGTTGATATGAACCCTCATCTACTTTATGACCAATTTTAGAAGCTATTACCTTTGTATACTTACGATAATTTTCGCCATTAATATGTTTATTTAAAGGGATAAATAAGCGTAATCTAGGGGCTTCTGTGTGGTGGTTATAACTTGTATGCCAAAAGTAAGCAAATGCCCCTAAATGTGCTTTAAACGCTTCGTTCAATGCCTTTAAATCAGAAACATCATCATAATCTAACACCAATACATCTCTATAGATCACATTATTATCTGCACGGTATTTTTTA
>NZ_KV808489.1:0-265 GCF_001812305.1 Staphylococcus sp. HMSC056G08 | reverse complement strand
TTATTATTAATTTGTGGTATAGCTAATCTATTAACAAGCTCACTCCACTTAGGTTGTGAGAACTGTTTAAATGAACCAGCGTCTAAACTTTCATACCACACCATACTTACTTGAGTATCATATTCTAAATTTATTTTATTCATTTTACCACCTCTGATGAATACCAGAGCAAAAACTGCTATAATATAGATATAGAGTTTTGTTCGCTCTGGTATATTGTTTATATTTTACGCGTCTCTTTCGGTTTGGTCGCCATTGAGAGACG
>NZ_KV808488.1:0-204 GCF_001812305.1 Staphylococcus sp. HMSC056G08 | reverse complement strand
AAGTCGACAAAGCTCAAGCTGATTTAGCAAAAGCACTTGAAACTAAAGCAACTCAAGATAAAGCTGATCAAGTGAATGCTGCATTAGAAGTATTGAAAAAAGAACTTGAAAAAGTAGCTTCAATCGATAAATATGCATATACTCCAAACAGTGTAGAACCATTAACTAAAGCTGAAACAACAGGTCAAGCTATCGTGAAAAATT
>NZ_KV808487.1:0-21971 GCF_001812305.1 Staphylococcus sp. HMSC056G08 | reverse complement strand
TTTCAAGTTATAACGGTAGTTTGTCTACGGTCTGGAAAGACTCTATAGTCTTTTCTGAATTCGTTGAAAAAATTCTTAATGAATCTGTGTCTAAAGAAAAAACTATAATAAGTCTTATTGAAAATAACAAAAAATACCAAGTACAAAAAGGGTTTTTAGGATACGAAATTAAGGAGGTAAAATAATGGCAGATTTAAGTACACAGTTAATAAATAAATTAAAACTCTCTAATGATAAGCCTAACTTTAAAAGAAATTTCAAAAACAAACTACTGCCCTTTTTTACAAGAAATCCAGAAAGGGCTAAGTTTTCACAAGGTTTTGAACCTGTAATAGGAGCTTTATCAAGAATGAGTATAGGTTGGGACCCTGTATATTTAACAGATAACTATAATATAGATAATATTGTGGAAAATGTTGACAGTGTTCAATTATTAGATGGTTTTGAAATGGGAGAAGATGAAAAGCATAAATTTCTTTCAAATTTATTTAATGAATCATCTATAAAGTCTTTTAGGCACCCATTCCTATTAAATTATTATACTCTCAGTGAAAATAATGAAAAAAAGGGAGAAGTTGATGTTGCAAAATTTATCATGAAAATCTTTGATTTAAGTAATGACGAGAACTGGAAAAAGTTTATAAGTGATAGATCTACATCTAACTTAGTTGAAGATATTCTAATTGAATCATTAGAAAAGATCCCCCAACAAAAAACTGATAATCAATTTGTACTAATTAATAAAGAAATTTTTCGAGAAAGATTTGAAGATTTATCATTTCTTTTGGAACATAAAGACTTTGCTATAAAAAATTTAAGCTTGTTCTTCTCCTTTTATTATTTTCAGTTTTTAATGCAGACGGTTCTTACTATAGATCGCTTTAATGTCGATGATAGTAAGTTGTTTGAATTGTACTATACATTAGATTCAGAAAAGATAACGAGTACAAGAATAACGAATAAAAGAGGTTTCAACTTAATAAAAAGTATTTATAAAAATATTTTAGCTAATGATAACTTGATAGGGTATTTAAATGAGTTGTTAGAATACGAAACTTTCTACTCTTTACAAGACATAAAAAATATGGATAACAGTGATAGACAAAAGTTAGATGATGAATTAAAAACAGTTCTAGAAATGTACAAAACATCTATGTCAAAACAAGAATTTATACCGGAAGATTTAGACGACAAAATTTTAATGTTTAGAGATTGGCTTGTTAATGATGTTTCTAATGAGACAATATCAAGGTTTCCTAAATCTATCGAAGAAATAGGAGATCTATATTTCTTGAAAAGAAGAGGACAACTAGGAAAAGTGCTAACTCTTAGAAAAGAATTGATTATCTTATTAACAGCCCTAATTGTTAAAAGTGAAAAAATGATAGTTACTGAAGTGTTCAATGAATTTGAAAAAAGAGGAGTATTTTTAGATAGATATTCAAAAGAAGAAATAGTGGAATTATATGAAAAAATGAATATTTTAGATAAAAAAAGCGATAGTGGGGAGGCTAAGTATGTCAAGCCAATATTATAATTTTTTAAGCGGAAAACTCATCTCTTTCCTTGAAGAGAGTACTCTGAACTCAGGAGATAGATATTTCCTTATATTAAACAATGAAGCTGAAATAGAAAAACTGCAAAGAGCGATTTATCATACTGAAAATAAAAAGATAAAAATGTTTGAAAGTAAAGAATTTCAATTTTCAACCGAATCAATAGAAATTCAAAATCGTAATGTTATTTTTGTATTTGCAAAACAAGGGGTTAAGAATGACTTTTTAGTTACTATTCGTAACAAAGTTTCCTTACAGGAGAATGAATGGAAAAACTCTGTAGTTATATTTGTAATCAGTGAAGATCTTGATAGTATAACAGGAGGAGCTTTCGATTTAGCAAAACAAGGAGCACCATTTCACACTCGTACTTTAAGAAATGATTTGAAAAAACAAGTAAGTAATAGAAAGAGTCAATTAGAAGACCATGAAAAAATTGTAATGGAATTTGTGATCAATAATACATTTGACGATGAATTAGTTAAGTATACTTTGATGGATTTTGAAGCTGTATTTAGCATTATAGAACAAGGGAAAATAGACAAAGAAAACTATTTCCAACTAGGATTATTTGAAGATAAACAAATTGGAACTTTCTCTAACAAAGAAATAAAGAATAGATTAGAGAAAAATAAAGAGTTGTTTGATGATGTTAACTATTTCCATGATAGAGGGAACCCAAAAGAAGGTTTAGAAGAAAATTTTGATAATGAAAAAGTAGTAAATTCCCTTTCTAAAGATGATTGGTACGAAATGGATTTTGAGACTGTTAAAAACAGTAAAGATGCTATGGACCAATTAAAACGTATTCAAATGAATTATCTTGAAGAAGATTTTTTAGAACAATTTAAAAATATAGAAGTATGGGACAAACCTAAAGGGAAAACTAAGGTTCAACAACGAGAACGAAGTATAGTTATTTTTAAAAATGGTGAACATTTAGAAAAAGTTAAACTTCCTTTTGATATTCCACCCGAAAGTAATTATATTGTTAAACGAGGTATGAAAAATTTAAATTTGACAAATAATTCAAAAGAAGAAGTGGAAATAAAAGCTCAAAGAAAAAATATTATTATTGATACATCAAAGCTTAACGAGAATGATGACCACTATTTTGAATTTAGTTACAAACACAATAATAATAATTCTTTAACTTTCAAATTCAGGATATTAGTTGTTAATTTTAGTAGTGAATTGATTGAAAGTTTAAAGACTGATTACTCTTTGAAGTATGATTCAAAGACAAAAATGGTAGAAATATCAGTGAAAGATATAGAAAATGAACTTTTAATAAACAATCAGCCACCAAGAGAAGTGACTGTTAGAGAGAATGGTCAAACTTTTGATATACAATCTGAAAATAAATTTAAATTCAATAATTTGATTGCGGAAGACGAAGCTAATATTTATATAACTTTAAATATTAATGAAGTTTATTATAAATTGACATTAAGTGAAATTTCTAAAAAATTAGCCCCTATATCTGGTTTTGCTTTGATGAAGAAATTATATGATAAAAAATTATCAATAGAAAATCAAAACAAAAAGGTAATACAAGGTAACGAAGAATACCACCTATACACTACATTTAAAGATTTATTAAATTTTGAAGAAAACATGATGAACAATGATTATATGTGCGGGAAAATCATCGATGATAATTTTTACGGAGATAGGATAGAATTAAAACCAGCACTAACTGAAGTCTATGATGATCTATTAGCAGAAATAAAAAGGTACAACACTTTACCAAGTTTAATGTATCTAGAAGGTAGTCTTTTAGAGAAAGCAGAAGAATATTGTGCTTTGTTTGAGCAAGAATTGAATGAATTAAAAGATAATGAAAAGGTAGATGATATTTACACTCAAAATATTCATGAAGTAGGTGTTATTAAAGGAGATAGTATTTTATATCTTACGCCTTTACACCCATTGGTTTTAAGATATGAAATTCAAAAAACCAAAATGATTAAAGATAGTAAAATACCAGAAAAGATTTTAAGAAAATTTAATTCTGCTGGTCTTTTGCCATATTTTGTAGAAGAGGATCAATATTATTTCTCAAATTATGAAGATTATTATCCAAGAGGTATTATTTTCAAACCCTATACTTCAAAAAATAAAGCGAATGCTGAAAAATTAAGTAATATAATAAAATCTAGACTGTCTGATTTTAAAAAGCATTTCAAATATTTGTTTAGCATTAGCGATGAGTTTTCACTAAATACAAGATTTGTTGATATAGAAAATTATAAGATGGTATTAAAAGGTGTTTGTGAATATATTTTAAATGACTTCACGAACAACCGTTATATAAGTTTAATCAATCCAATTAACATCTTCTTAGATAAAGCTGATAATGAGATTGAAAGTCCAGTATTCGAAGAGTTTTATAATTTGAAAAGTTATAAGGAACTAACAGAAATGCTTGGAGTTAAAGTTCCAAACAAATTGAAAAACAATAATGAAGAAGATGTTATAAAAACATTGAAAGATAAAATCAACATATACTTTAACCATAGTGACAATCTATTTCATATCACATTTTTAAACTTTGATCAGAAACCTCAGTTCAGTGTTAATGACTTTAACAAATTAAACTGTTCTATTGCTCATGATGGGTTACTTTCTGATCTAACTTATACGAAAATGGGAAATAGCTTCGTATCTGGTTTTGGTGTAAAGGGTCTGACATCTCATAATACTCTCGTTAATAGTGCGAAAATATGGAATAGTTTTGTTTCTAATAATCAAAATAGACGTCTAAATCCATATAAAAAGAATGAAGTTATAGCTAATAATGTAATTAGTTTATCGGAACAAAACCTGCAACCAATATTTGATAATTCAAACTGGGTAACATTTATTGACCCGTCAGTAGATTTGTCTTATTTCAATGATAATGAACAAGATCTTTATGTTATTCATTATAATGACCAAACCTCATCATTTAATTATGAGTCCATCACTGTGACTAACAACACATCTCAATATGAAAATGTGTTAAAAGAATTTTTAAATAAAGTGAATGTAAATTTCCAACCTGAAAATATGGAATCTATAATTCGCTCATTTAATATCTTGAACGGAGAATGGTTATTATCCATTATAGGTACAAGAAGTAGTAGAAGTCTTGAAGTAGATAATAAGGTAAGAGAAAAACTAAGCATAATTGCTGCATACAAAACAATACTTGCTTTACTTGAGAGAAGTGACATTACTTGGATTCCAGTATCATTAGAAGAAATTATAAGAGTAAGTAGACAGCAAGGTCTAGATGCGAGTACGGATATTTTCTCAGCAAAAGAATTAAAACATAAAGGGTCTATTTCTGATGATTTATTATTTGTTGGATTTGAGTTAGACGAAAATAATGAAGGAGTATTTTATCTATTACCTACTGAGGTTAAAGTAGGAATAAATGACTCATCAGTGTTAAATAAAGCTTCATTGCAAGTTTCGGAATTATATAAGGTACTTAATAAGCATCTAATAAATGATGATGATATTTCATTTACTAGAGATTATTATAGATATTTCTTCGCCAATATATACTTTGGGAACTTGAAAAAATTTATTGATAATGGTGTAATTCAAGATGAAAAGAAAGTCAAAGTATTGGAAAGTAAGACAGATGTATTAAACAATAAAATTAAATTTAGTAATAATTTTAATATGTCTACAGCAAAAGGGATTTCAGTATTTTTCACTGAAGGTAACAGTTATAGGAAAATTACTAAGCAATTAGATAATAATATTGCTGAACTTCATTTGACTGAATATGATGCCTATATAGATGCTGAAAAAAGTTACGAAGATTTGAAAAATGAAATACAGAGTGGCAAAAAAGGATTGAAACTAAGCAATATAGACATTGATTCGGAAAAAGATACAGGTAAAGATAATGGTGAAGACAACAACAAACCTCTAACAATTGAAGTTGAACCGAATAGTAATTCGAATACAGATGACACTCCAACTGAGGTTCCTGTATCAGAGGATGCTCCACCTATCATTACTCCTCCTGAGGATACTAATGTCTTTGAATCGAAAAGTGGTGATTTCAAAGTTGAAAATAAAGTTGAAGGAAAAAGGATTTTGTTAGGCAATATACATGGAAGTGTTGAAAAGCTATATTGGGAATATGGCAATAAAGGCTTGCCTAATCGTCATTTACTAATTAGTGGAAAATCAGGGCAAGGTAAAACTTATTTTATGCAATGTCTGTTGTATGAAATGTCAAAAAATCATATTGATAGTTTAGTAGTCGATTATACAGATGGGTTCTTAGAGACACAATTAGAAGATGAATTTAAAAATAGACTGCAAGATCAGCTTAAAATCGAATATATTTTCAAAGATAAATTGCCCATCAATCCGTTTAAGAGAAATAACATTGATTTGGGAGGATTTTTGATAGAAGAAACAAATGAAGATATTGCAGATAGAGTCGTTCAAATCATTGATTTTGTTTTTAGCTTAGGTATTCAACAAAGCAGTTTATTGAAAGAACATATTAGAAGTGGTCTAAGTACTTTTGATGAAAAACTTACTTTTGGAATTATAAAACAAAGATTGATAGATGAAGATACTGCTCAATCGTTAAATTTACAAGGTAGAATAAGTAACTTATTGAACAAGGATCCATTTGCATATGAAAACAATTCATTTAACTGGAAGGATGTATTTGGAAACAGCGGAGATGTTAATATATTCCAATTAAAAGGATATACCCCAGAAATACAGAAAATTATTACAGAATTTTTATTATGGGATCTATACAACTTTACAGAAAGAGAAGGGGATAAAAACTCTCCTATACCAGTGTTATTAGATGAAATGCAGAACCTCAACCATAAAGAATCTTCACCTACAACTAAGATTCTAAAGGAAGGCCGTAAATTCGGTTGGTCATCCTGGTTAGCTACTCAGTCCATTAATTCTATAAAGAATTCTGGTGGAGATACTGCAGCACTTTATAATGCAGCTTTACAAATTCACTTTGCCCCTCCAGAAGATCAAATAACTAATGTAAGTAGAACAATTGCCACAGATAAAAATTCAAGATTAAGAATTGAAAATCAATTATCTTCTTTAAGTAAGGGACAATGTATGGTTAATGGCTATGCAATGGTTAATGATGAATTAAAAAAAGTTACAGAAGTATTAGATATTACTCCATTAGAAGAGAGATAATATATAACATAAAAATGAAAGAACCAGGTCTGTTGATTTCATACACAGACCTGGTTCTTTATAATTATAATATTAATAAATAAGGATTCTCCACATATCTTGCTAACACTTTTAAGTACTCTGCAGCATCAGCACCATCTAATAACTGGTGATCAAATGTTAGACTGAGTGGTAAACGTTGAATTTGCTTTACATTGCCATCCTGTATAACAACTTCTGATTGCATAGCGCCAACACCTAGGATACCCGCTTCACCCACATTTAAAATTGGAGTAAAGTACTCAATCTCACTTGTACCCATATTCGTGATTGTAAATGTAGCACCAGATAAGACAACATCATTAGTTTCACCATTACGCACTTTTTCTGCAGCATCTTTAATTTTATTTGCTAATGCCCCGATGCTTTTACTATCCGCTTCTTTAATCACAGGCACCATCAGTCCATCATCTAATGATGTCGCAATACCTAGATGTACTTCATCAAATTCTTGAAGCTCACCATTTTCATAACGGACATTAATTTTTTTATACTCTTTTAGTGATAATACTACAGCCTTAGCGAGTAATGCTGTGATAGATAACTTCACATCTTGTCCAGCATTACTTAGCTCTGTAGACAATTTTTCTTTAAATGATAATAACGGATCAGCATTAACTTTACGGTGCAGAGTAAGTTGTGCTGTTTGTTCGAGACTCTGACGCATATTTTGAGCAATACGTTTACGTATTGGATTTAATCCTTCTCCTGCAGTAGAAGATGAAACAGAAGCAGCAGAAGGTGTATCAGTTGTTTCTTGGCTCTCTTTATCTAATACATTTTCAAGAACGCGCTGTATATCAAGTTTAGTAATTCTTCCATTTCCGCCTGTGCCTTCGATACGAGAGATATCTAAATTGTTTTTATCTGCCATATTGCGTGCCAGAGGAGAAATGAATATACGTTCTCCTTTATTCTGAGTAGCATTAACTTCTTTAGGAGATGGAGACTCGTTAGTATCATTTGAATTCGCATCTTTTTCTTCAGAAGTTTCATCTTTTTCTGAACTGTTTTCTTGCTCACTTTCTTCAACAGTCTCTCCGCTTTCTCCTATAACCCCAATAGGTGTTTTGACTTTCGCTTCTTCACCGGCTTGAGTAGTGATTTTTATAATAGTTCCGTCAGCAGGGGCTTCAACATCTTGTGTTAATTTTTCTGAACTGATTGAAACGATGATGTCACCTTTATTTACTGAATCACCTTCTTGTACATGCCATTCTTCAACAGTTCCTTCTTTCATTGTCATGCCTAGTTTAGGCATCATAATATTTGTGCTCATTTTATCCACCCCCTTAACTTAAGATTTTACTTTCTTTAAATCAGCAATTAGTTCATCAGCTACATCTAATACTTTTTCTACACTTGGAATGTATGCTTGTTCTAAGTTTTGAGCGAAAGGTACAGGTGTATCTGGAGCAGTAACTTTTTTAATAGGTCCATCTAAGTAATCGAATCCAATATCACCAATTACTGAAGCGACATCTCCAGCTATATTACATTGAGGATTAGATTCATCTATCACAATCAAACGACCTGTTTTCTTTACTGATTCTAATACCGCTTCTTCATCCCATGGAGAAATTGAGCGTAAGTCGATGACTTCAGTTGAAATATTATCTTCAGATAACTTTTCAGCAGTGTCTAAAGCTGTCTGTACCATTTTTCCTATTGCTACAATTGTTAAGTCATCGCCTTCTTGTACAACATTAGCTTTTCCAATCTCAACAATATAGTCTCCTTCAGGGACGTCACCTTTCATACTTAGTAATGTTTTGTCTTCTGAGTAAACAACTAAATTATCGTCTTTAATCGCTGCTAAAAGTAATCCTTTAGCATCATATGGATTAGAAGGAACTACTACTTTAACACCAGGAATACTAGCAAAAATATTATATAGCGTTTGTGAGTGTTGCGCAGCGGCACCAGCGCCAGCACCATGGACAGTTCTAACTACCATTGGAATCTTGGCTTTACCGCCAAACATATATCTCATTTTTGCACCTTGGTTTAAAATAGGATCAAGTCCAAATCCGATAAAATCATTGAACATTAATTCTGCCACAGGTCTTAAGCCTGTTGCAGCAGCACCAACTGCGGAACTTAAAGTAATATGTTCAGCGATAGGAGTATCGATTACGCGATTACGTCCATATTTTTTAACTAATCCCTTTGTAACACCGAATACACCACCGAATGAATCATCATCTTGTAAGTGATCAACATCTGCACCGCCGGCTACATCAGTACCAATTAATATAACGTTTTCGTCTTGTTCCATCGCAATATCCATTGCTTCGTTTACGGCTTTCATAAATGTGATTTTACGTTCTTCTCCCATTGTCAGTTCCCCCTTTAAGCTTATGCAAATACATCTTTATATAAAGAATCTAAATCTGGTAATTCACTATTTTCACCAAATTCTACTGCATCTTCTACAGCTTTTTTCGCAGCTGTTTCAATTTCATTTGCTTCATCTTCAGTTAACAAGTCATTTTCAATGGCATATTTTCGGAATTCTTCAGTTGGATTACGATCAGCATTTCGGTCTTCTTTTGATTTTACTTTTTGTTCATCGCCTTCAAAGTGTCCATACTTACGATAAGTATCACACTCTATAAGCGTAGGACCTTCGCCATTTTTAGCACGTTCGATAGCTTCTTTAGCTGCATCATATACTTCCACTACATTCATTCCATCTACATAAACACCAGGCATGTTATAAGCTGAAGCTCTCTCAGCAATTGTTTCTGATGCACTTGCATATTTATGTGTAGTACCTTCACCAAATTGGTTGTTTTCACAAACGAAGATAACAGGCAGGTTTAAAATCGAAGCGAAGTTTAAGCCTTCATGGAAGTTTCCTTCGTTTGCTGCACCATCTCCAAAGAAGCATACAGCAACATTATTTTTGCCTTGGTTTCTTAAAGAAATACCAGCACCAGTTGCTAAGCCGAAACCGCCACTTACAATACCATTGGCACCGAGCATACCTTTATCTATTTCTGCCACGTGCATTGAGCCGCCTTTACCATGACCTAAGCCGTCTCGTTTACCCATGATTTCAGCCATCATACCGTTTAAGTCGCAACCTTTAGCAATAGCATGTCCGTGTCCTCGGTGTGTACTCGTGATATAGTCATCATCTTCTAATAAAGCCATTACACCCGTTGCGACACCTTCTTCGCCAACGTATAGATGCACGAATCCAGGGATTTCTCCTTTGCCAAATATCTCATGTACTTTGTCTTCAAATTCACGAATTTCATTCATTGTTTTATAGATCCAGCGTGCTTCTTCTTTATTCATAACTAATTCCCCCTTAAAAATAGCTATTTATGAATTGCTTTATTTAGATAACTATCTGCAGATTCTCCCATTACTTCTAAAAGAGAAGGGTGAGGTTGAATCACTTGCGATAATTCTTCTATTGTTCCTTCAGATACTTTTACACCTAGCAGTTCACCAATTAACTCAGTAGCATTAGGCCCGGTAATAAAACCACCTAATATTTCACTATATTGAGTATCAATAACGAGTTGAATAAAACCATCTGTTTCTCCCTCAATCAAAGCTTTAGCATTACTTTGGAATTGAGCTTCGACTGTTTTAACTTTATAACCTTGTTCTTCTGCTTGTTCTTGAGATAATCCTACTGAAGCGGCTTCCACACGCGTATAGATACAACGTGGAATCATTTCATTTTGAATTGCTTTAGGTTTTAAACCAGCAATACTTTCTGTTGCCATGATTCCTTCAGCACTCGCAGTATGAGCAAGCTGATAACTATTTACTAAATCTCCAACGGCATAAATGTGTGGGATGCTAGTTTGATAATTTGTATCAACCTTTAAAAATGATTTTTCATCTTTTTCGATATTGAGTTCATTAATGACTTGAAGGTTCGGTTTTCTGCCAGTCGCGACAAGCAGGGTATCAAAGTTAATATTTTTTTGATCTTTTAATTGGATATGATCTTGGGTAACCTTATCAATTGTGCATTGCGTTAAAATTGTAATGTCTTGAGAATCTAAATGTTCTTTTAATACGGAGCGGATTTCTTTAGTTTCAGTGAGTAAGATATCATCAGCGACTTCAATAATTGTCACTTTAACACCTAAGTCAGCCATTGATGATGCGATTTCTGTAGCAATAACGCCACCACCAATTACTGCTAATTGCTTTGGTAGTTTTTCGATTTTGAAGATAGTGTCTGTAGTGTGATAGTTTGTTTCTTTTAGTCCAGGGATAGGAGGAACGAATGGAGTACTGCCAGTTGCAAGAATAATGTCTTTAGCCTTGATGGTTTGCTGATCAACTTTAATGGTTAAGTCTTCGTTTACAATTGCTTCACCCTTAATCTGATCAACTTTGTTTTGTTTAAGTAAATGCTCAACACCACCAGTTAATTGAGAAATTACTGTCTTCGATCTAGAGAGCAATTTAGAATAATCTATGTCTAAATTTTCAGTGTGTATTCCCCAAGAGTCAGCAATGTTAATGTTTTGAACTTTTTTACCATATTCTAATAATAATTTGGATGGTATACAGCCAACGTTTAAACAGGCCCCCCAAAATACTGTTTTTCAACGATAGCTACTTTTAAACCTAATTGTGCTGCTCGAATAGCAGAAACATAACCACCAGGGCCAGCGCCAATAACAACTAAGTCATATTGTTTCAAATTATCTCCCCCTTAATATAAAAGATGGAAACAAGTAAACATTCACTATGTAAGCGCTTACTTAGTTTATTCTCATTTTACTTAATATTTTCTAAATATTCAAATAAATATACTCTGACTCTGAGAATTACCATGAATGGTTAGCTCCAATTCATGTAAAATACATAGTTATTATTAAAGTTAGAAGAAATTATTGCTATAATGATATAAATTGATATGTACTGTTAATTTGTCATGCAAGTATGTAAAGTTCGATAAATAAAAAGTGAAAATATCATACAGGTGGGATGAATATGGAAGAGTTATTCAAAGAATCATTAGGATTAAAGAAAGAAATTTTAGAACACAATATCACAGCAGATAAAGATTGGAATAAAGGTAAAGAATACAAAGAAGTTGTACAAAATAAGTTGCCGAATTATCTTCGGGAAAATTTTAATTTAAACAATAAAATAGTTAAAGGAAAAGTAGGTACAGGAAATTATAGTGCTGTTCCTTGGGTTGCAATATTTAATCCAGCAATTAGTGAATCTACACAAGAAGGATATTATATTGCTTTTTTACTTCATCCTGAAGGAAAAGGGGTATATCTTGATTTGGCATTAGGCTGGACAGAAGTTGAAAAAGTTTATAAAGGAACGTTTGTCAATAAAAAACAATATGCATTGTCCTTATCCAAAAAAATTGGAGAGTATGTAGAGGATAATGAGTATAATTTTGGAAAGTTTTTATACAGTAAGAATGGTGATAGCAAATATGATACTCAAACAAATCTTCTGCCATTTGGTTATGCTCACACATCAATAGTACACAAGTACTATGCATTTGATGACCTTAATGTTCAAGAATTACACAAAGATCTTAATAACTTTATTCAACTATACGATAACCTTACGAAGAAAGTAACAAGAGAGTTTTACAACTCTATATTGCAGGATATGAATAATATTAATGAGCAAAATCAACTAGACAAAGTGAAAGAAAAAAACATAGGAGTAAGTTTATCTATAGTTAACCCACCACAAAAAAGTAATTATTCTAAGAAAACTAAAGTAAGTACTAAGAGGGTTACGGATGATGATATTGAAAAAGCAAATTATGAAAAAAAGTTAACAGGAAATACAGGCGAAGAATTAGCTGAAAAATACTTTAGGAACTTAATTAAAGAAAACATTACTAGCAATGAATTAAAAGAAAAGTTTTTTGATCTTATTGATACTTCTATGGGACAAAAACACGGTTATGGTTATGATATGGAAGCGTTTGACCCTACTAATTTTTCAGATCCAATAAAAAAACTTGTAGAAATTAAAACTACTAAGTCAACAAGGAAAGATGAACCATATTATTTCTCTTTAAACGAACTAAATGCAATGTATGAAAATCCTGGAAGGTATCTAATTATTAGAATATATAATGTGGATAGTAGCGAGCCTAAAGCATTTATTGTGGACCCTTATAAAAATTATGATTCTTTTGCGCATATAGAAGATATGGTCGAAAAAGTGTTTGAAGTACAACCCGTACAGTATAAAATATTCAATACTAAAGATGATAAATAAAGATACTATTAGAAACAGTATTAAAGTTTGAAAAGATAGAGATGTGTCAACTAATATTTCCTGCCTTTTATTATTTAAATGGTTTTGAAGTTATAAGTTGTCATTTATTGTTTTCCTATTCACTGACACTTATAATTATCTTAAATAGGCGTGTAGTATTTTATTACTACAATATTAATGGTGTATTAGGTGATTAAAATGAATAGGAAAAGAAAGCCGATAATTAAACAAATAAAGTATTCAATGGAGGATTTAAATCATTTTGTGGACGTATGGGAAGGCTCTGAGGATTCGAAGTATCTGTTGAAGTATCCTACGGTTTATATCATTAATGATGATAAGCAAAAGGGTTTTAAGGTGTATGTAGGGGAGACAGCTGATATTAAGGAGCGTACTTCTCAGCATTTATTGACGGATGCGAAGACAGTACCTTATTGGGCAGATTTTTCGTTGTCGTTAACGTCGACTATGTATGTGATTGGTCATCGCTATTTCAATAAATCTCTAACGTTAGATGTGGAGAATCGTTTGATGCAGTATTTATCAAGTGTTGATAGCATTGAATACATCTATAATAAGAGAGCAAACCAACAAAACGATTATTATACAGCTGATCAATTAGATGATATCTTTACGGATATTTGGAAGAAGTTGAATAAAGAGAATAATATTTTATTCCCAGTAGAAAGTATTATTAGAGATTCAGCGATATTTAAAGCTTCGCCGTTTCATAAATTGACTCAGGAACAAAATAAAGCAAAAGAAGCGATAACGGGTAAGATAAAAGTAGCGTTACATAATAACTTAGAAGAACAGCTGGTGTTGGTAGAAGGTGAAGCGGGTTCAGGTAAAACCGTATTAATGAGCAGCTTATTCTTTGATTTAAAACGAACGTTGTTAGAAGAAAATGATAACCAGCCTTTAAGTGTGTATTTGTTAGTCAATCATGATGAACAATTAAAAGTTTATCAAGAAATTGCGAAGAAATTAGGATTGTATGATCCAAAGAATAAAAAACAAGCGATAGTAAACAAACCTACCAGCTTTATTAATCAGCGCAGTACTGAGGATAAAGTAGATGTAATCATTGTAGATGAAGCGCACTTATTATGGACACAAGGTAAGCAATCTTACCGTGGACAAAACCAACTGAAAGATTTAATTGCCCGAGCAAAAGTAGTTATTGCGGTATTTGATAGAAACCAAATCTTAAGTACTGAACAAGTAATAGAAGCAGACCAGTTAGAAAAATTGGTGTCAGAAACTAAAGCAAATAATAATCACATACATCTTAATAATCAAATGCGCATCAATAGTAATGAAGATACTGTAGATTGGATTCGTCGCCTCATAGATAAACAAACCATTGATAATATTCCTGAAGATGATAAGTATGATATTAAAATATTTGATCAACCTAAGCAGCTAGAACAAGCAATACGAAATAAAGCTCAATCTCAAGACTCTGGTATTTCACGTTTACTCGCAACGTATGACTGG
This sequence comes from Staphylococcus sp. HMSC056G08, assembly GCF_001812305.1. NCBI lineage: Bacteria > Bacillati > Bacillota > Bacilli > Caryophanales > Staphylococcaceae > Staphylococcus > Staphylococcus sp. HMSC056G08. The sequence goes on along the minus strand of NZ_KV808487.1, from coordinate 7,437 downwards.
AAGTATAATAGTAAAGCACCTGAAGAAGCGGATTATTGGCGTGTACGCATTGGTGAATGGAGCATGCCTTGGAACAGTCAACTTAAAGTTAATAAACGAGAAAAATCTTTATCTTGGCCTGAACAAAGTCAAACTATTGATGAAGTAGGTTCAACATTTACCGTACAAGGCTTCGATTTAAATTATGCAGGTGTGATTATTGGTCCATCTGTTAAATTTAGAGATGGTAAAATTATTTTTGACGGTTCAGAAAGTTATAATCAAAAAGCAACTAGAAACAGAACACTCTCAGATAATACTAAAGCTAAATTCACAGAAAAATTGCTTAAGAATGAATTAAACGTCTTATTAACACGCGGCGTCAACGGCTTATATATTTACGCAGTAGATGAAGCTTTGCAAAATGAACTTAAACGTGCCGCTAATGGAGGTATAAACCATGAATAATACAGAACAACTCATCCAAGAAATTAATGATTTTCGTAATGCGAGAAACTGGAGACCTTATCATAATGAAAAAGATCTCACAATTTCTTTATCACTTGAAGCATCTGAACTTTTAGAACTGTATCAGTGGAAACAGCCTGAAGAAGTCAACGAGACAAAGCGTGAGCGTATCGCTGAAGAGTTGGCAGATGTCTTGATATACAGCTACATGATTGCGGATAACTTAGAGATGAATATTGATGATATTATCCGCGAAAAGTTGAAGAAAAATGCGATTAAGTATCCAGTAGAGAAAGCTAAAGATTCAAATAAAAAATATACAGAGTTATAACATGTGAGGACTGCTTATCGCAGTCCTTTAATTATTTAATAGAGCTCTCTGTTTTTAAGCTTTATTCGCTTAAAGAAGTTGTTGAACTCCAAATGTTTCATAAAACAAGAAATCGTCAGCTCTGCTGATTCTGGGCTCGCATAAATATAAGGGCATTCACTCATTTTCTTAACTTCTTTATTGATACGTTCTGCGCTATTACTTGTCAGTACATAGTTGTAGTTAGGTGCGACAGGTATTGTCAGATACGTAAAGCATCTTTCAAAGTATTGATTTAATAAATTTATACCTTCCTCAAAACTTGGATAGTCTTTCGTTATTTTTTCTAATTCTTTTTTGATTTCGACATTGACTTGATATTCAGTATTAGGCTCGAATAGTGCAGCTACCAGTTGACGTGCTTGTTTCGCAACGTCTTTTGGCGGTTTAGCATAGTCATCAGTATTTAAGACACGTTCAAAAGCTTCATTTAACGTAATTCTCATAGATCTAGAACATACTTGATATTTCATCGTTGGAAAATGTTCTGAACATATTTTCATTAAAGTAGGTGATAGGTCAGCAGAAATCATTAAAGGCGGGTTCATCCCACGATTTTTCAATTCATTGAAGAGTTGTGTCCAAACCACATTTTCTTCTTCAAAAGAAACAGTCAAAGTTAAAATATCTCTATATCCATATTCATTGATGCCAGTGATTGTATAGAGTTTCGCAAAGTCAATATGCGCACCGTCAAATACAGGGAGTTGAAGGGTATGAGCATGAATAAAGTGATAGTGAGTACGATCAAGCATGCGTTTGCGCCATGTATTTGTTTTAAGACTCAACACATTTTTTAACTGGGAGATGTGAGATTCAGTGATGGAGTGTCCCCAAAAATAATAGAGCGCATTATGAATTGAACCTTGTGTTAAACCATGAATATGATTTTCCAGCAATGAAATACACATCGCTGCTTCAGGTAATGCATAACTTAAGACAACAGAAGGTTCGAATTCAGTGAACAGACGTTTAGGAAAGTTGATATCCAGTTGCCCCATTTTAAGACGATAACCTTGTTGGTAAGCCTCAGTAGTTAAGTTTGAGATAGGGATATAATTGTCACGTAATATTTTTACTACGTTGAGTGGATATTCATGATGAAGATGTTGTGTTAAAGAAATCAACTCTTTCTTTGATTTCAGAAACTAAGTTTGAAATAGGGTAGGTCATGTGCGGTTCTTTATGAAATTGAGTCATGAAAATATTCTCCTGTCTGGATGTCATTGAATTAATAATGTGTAAGCTAAATTGAAAATAAATTAATTTATAGTCATGTAGTGCTTATTCATAAGCGCGCACCTGTCAGTTGGAAGTAAAGATTGAAGTTATGAATTGTGATACTCGTAAATTCATGTATAGGGAGTATGTATTGGATAAAATATGGCATATTAAAATTTCCTTTCTCTGATGTCTAAAATTAATATGATTTGGAAATAACTGCGATAATCTTAAACAAGATTGAGTTGTGTTATGTATCAATTGCGTGTTTCTAAGTTGCTCAGTTAGTTTGTGAATCAATTAGAGTATTACCTGAAAATAAAATTACAATGTCGACTGTCGACTAAAGGGAAAATAATGTGATATTAACGTAAGAGGAAATGGTATTGAACGCTATGAAATAAAGTGAGTGGGATATAGCGTTATATTTAAGTGATGTACCTCAAAGAGAGGTAATGAGATAGTTGAATTATAAAGTGCTTTTTAATTTTTGTAAACACCTTTTTCGATAAAATAATAAAACAGTTTGATAATACTGAATTTCAAACAATGAAAAAGGACTTAGAATATAAACAGAGAGAATGTTTGAATGCCTTTAAATAGCTGCTTAATATGATTTTAAAACGTTTGATGTATTTAATGAGAAGCTAACCATTCTTTTGATTAATTGAATATATTGCAAACGATAAGAAGATGTATGTTTTTATCGGAAATTAAAGCGTGGTTACATTCATTTAAAATTTAAAATATTAGATTGACAATAGAAATAGGGGAGTGCTAAGATTTTAGCATGTAGTCTTTCCAAGAAGCTACATAACCGTTTCTAGCATGAGACTAGACATTCTATTCTGATTGGGCTGGATCGTAAAGTTATCTTTATGGTCTGGCCTTTTTGCTTTGTTAGAAACAAAAAAACCGCCCAAAAGGGCGGGTCATCAAGTTGTGAATTTAAAAGTTGCGCTTCAAAACAAAAAAGAAAATGACAGCATCTTTGTCTTGCTTTGAAGACAAGAAAAAGTATATAGGATAACTTTTGATAAGTAAAGAACTTTTATTAAAAAAATCACGATAATATTTTACTTCATATATAGCGGAAAAATTATCGTAAACCACAAAGGTTTTTTCAACACTAAAACTCGAAAAACACAAATTCAAGATTTTTTTGATATTGCTAAATTACTTTAATCGTTGTTGTGGTGCGGTTTTAGAAAAATAACATTTTTTACTTTATGATAGTGATAACCACCAAGAAATTGTATGAAACCGTAATAATTTTAAAAAAATCTATAAAAATTTTAATATTTTTCTTGACTATCAAAAAATATGATGCTAATATTTAGCCATGCACAAGACAAACACCTCTCAAAAAAGGAATCCAACTTTGATACAAATTGAGAGAAAAACAGGCCAAAGTCCAATTTGTATTTGCAGCTGTGAAAGGTGCGCGTACTGTGCAAGATTGAATTGCTGAGTTCATAAATAGAGATCGAACTTCATGAAGGTTTAACAGCACAGTAATTCAATTGACCTGACCGATTAGGTTTGTAGCTGGTAAAAAAATAACTAATGAAAGGCAATCTTTCGCATAACGGTTATATTATTTCTGGTTAGAAATCCAGTTAGACAAATATCGGTATTAGAAATTCACTCCTTCTTTAAGGATACAACTATTATTTACAAGTTCGTATCACAATGAGATATAGAAAATTTGTAATACAAAATTCGAGAGAAAAAGAAAATGAATTTTTATTTGAGACATAGAGAGAGAAATCGTCACAAATAGGATGCGTAAAAAAGTTAGTGTCCCTATTATTATTAAACACCATATCGGTGGGTTTAAATTGATGCAGTATGAGAAAAAGAGAATTACTGCAGCGGTTTAAACCACAGCTTTAAAATCAAGTAGAATTTTTTAAGATATGTTGGATGCGTATCATTAAAAATCATTAAATTTAATATTTTTTTATCATTCATAAGTGTGGAGGCTTATCGTAATTGTTTGCGATGAGCCTCTTTTATTTATACATAAATTTGTTATTCGTCAATGTAATAAAATATTACTTGTTCAGCGATCCATTTACTATCACTTTTTTTACTGGATAGATACACTAATTTTACTGTTTTGCTAAAAAATCATGAGTTTCTTCCTATTATAAATGTAAAAGCAGAGACCTATTCAGATCTCTGCTTCAGAATACCTATTTAATTTTGTTTTAATTATGAGTAGATTAATACTTGTGTTACTAACATTGCACCACCGAATACAAGTACGAATACTACAACTGGCCATACGAATCGGAACCAGTGTGAGTATCTCATATCCAACATTTGTAATGTTGCCATTACAAGTCCTGTAGGTGCTAAGAATAACATTGCGTATTGTCCGAATTGATAAGCAGTTACAATAACAAATCTTGGAATACCAACAGTATCTGCTAGCGGTGCGAAAATTGGCATAGACAGTACTGCTAGACCAGAAGATGATGGTACGATAAATCCTAGGAAGAAGAAGATAATCAATAAGATAATAATGAATATCGGACCACTCACATGAGATACGATGTCAGATGAGAATTTCAAGATTGTATCTGAAATTAATCCTTCATTCATAACTAAGTTAATACCACGCGCTAAACCGATGATTAATGATACACCTACTAAACTAGAAGCACCATTAATAAAGGCATCGACTGTTCCTTTTTCTCCTAATCCTTGTTTACCCATACCTGCAATGAACATGATAATAATCGTTACAGATAAGAACATTGCGGCCATGACTGGGAACCACCAACCTTGAGTCATTACACCCCAAACCATAAGTGGGAATGGGATAACGAACAAGATTAAAATGATTTTCTTACGCCAAGTGAATTGATCCGCATGTGCATCTTTACCCATAACAGACCATTGTTCATTGAATTTCTCACGGTCTTCATAAGAGTAAGAAGCTTTTGGATTCTTTTTGATTTTTTTTGTATACCAATATAAGTAACCAATAACAAAGATTGCACCAATGATACAACCTGCGATACGCCAATATAGCCCTTCAGTGAAGGCAATACCTGCAGCGTTAGAGGCGATAACTACTGAGAATGGGTTAATTGTTGAGAAGGTTGTTCCGACGGAACTGGCCAAGAATATGGCCCCTACACAGACAATTGAGTCATAACCCATTGCTATGAATATTGGCACCAGTATTGGATAGAAGGCGACGGCCTCTTCCTCAATACCACACAAGGTTCCTCCAAGTACCATCAGAATAGAAACCATGAAGATGAGCATAAACTCATGACCTTTAGTCTTTTTCGTTAACGCAAGTAATCCAGATTCAAATGAACCACTGGCACTTACAACACCAATTAGTCCACCGAGTACAAAGATGAATACCATAATATCAACGGCTTCAATTGTTCCGTGAACCATTGCGCTTGTAATTTGGTCAGGTCCTGCTGGATTTTGTTTTAATCTTTCGTAAGTATCTGGGATAGAAATAGGTTTATTAATTGCGCCGGATTCAAACTGTTCTATGTTGATTTTGACGCCCATTTTATCTAATTCTTCTTGGGTTCCCGGCACTTTCTTAATTTCTTTATGAGGGTTTTCAATTTTTAATTGATCAGACCCTGGTTCATAAGATAATTTAGAATACGCACCCGCTGGAATCAGCCATGTTGCAATAACAGCAACGATTGTTAAAATGAACAAAATGGCAAAGGCACCAGGCATACGAAGTTTAAATTTTTTCTTCTTTTTAGGGGGCTCTGTTGATTCTTTAGCAGCATCCATTTGATTTGCATGATCCATTATAATCATCTCCTTATAAGCAAGGGAATCTCAAAAATGCAGTTATCATATTCGAATGTCAGATAAAAAAGACAAGATACATTTTATTCAGCCCATACGCTTTATTTATATATTAGTTCCAGCTTCAAATGTCATAGAGACTATCGATAGATATATAGACTTTGACATTCTTCGGCTGTTAAATTTATATTCAAAAGCTATCCAACGCAGGACTTAAAAAAGTTATCAAAGATTAAAGTGTAAGAATACTCTTTATTTTTGCGTAAAATTTTTTTGAATCAGCGGAATCCGCTCATTCAAAATTCTGTGTATGATAGGACTTGAATATAAATTATGTAACAAAATATTTATAAAAGGCCTGAACAAGTTGTAACAAATGTGAGATTGTTCAAGCATGTTCAGGCACTTTTTATAATCAATATATCTGTCATGATTCACTATCTATTGAGCATTACCTATCATCAATAGCGAATTATTTTGTAATCACTGTACCCACTTTGCCTTCTAATGCAGCATCTAGATTTTCTAGAGAAGTAATGAGTACTTCGCCTTCTGGGTTCTTTTCAATGAATTGAAGAGATGCTTCAACTTTAGGTAACATACTACCTTTAGCGAATTGACCTTCTTCAATATATTTTTCCATATCAGCAGTAGTGACTTTAGTTAATTTTTCTTCGTTTTCTTTACCGAAGTTGATGAAGATATAATCGACTGCAGTTAAAATGATTAACTTATCAGATTTGATGTGTGCCGCAAGAATCGCACTTGATTTATCTTTGTCGATTACTGCGTCTACACCGTGTAAGTCGCCGCGGTCGTCTTTAACAACAGGGATACCGCCGCCACCACCAGCAATAACGAGTGATCCGTTATTGATTAAATCTTCAATACTTGGTAGCTCAACAATTTCAATTGGCTGTGGAGAAGGGACTACACGACGGTAGCCACGACCAGAATCTTCTACGAATGTGTATTTACGTTCTTTAGCAATTGTATCTGCTAAATCTTTGTCATAGAATTTACCAATTGGTTTTGTTGGGTTTTCAAATGCTGGGTCTTCTTTAGAAACCACTGTTTGTGTGACTAAAGTCACAACAGGTTTCTTAATATCTAAATTGTGTAGTTCGTTTTGTAAACTTTGTTGTAGCTGATAACCAATGTACGCCTGACTCATTGCACCACATTCTGGGAATGGGAAGGCTGGACCTTGATCATGTTCTGCCGCAAAGTTTAATCCTAGGTTGATACTGCCGACTTGCGGACCGTTGCCGTGACTGATGACTACTTCGTGGCCTTTTTGAATCAATGCTACAAGTGATTTTGATGTGTTTTCCACTAGCTTTAATTGTTCTTGTGGGGAATTGCCTAAGGCATTTCCTCCTAATGCTACTACGATTTTAGCCATACTTTGTGTCCTCCTTATCCAATATCTCCTAGAGTCGCAACCATCACAGCTTTGATAGTGTGCATACGGTTTTCAGCTTCTTGGAATACAACAGAGTGTTTGCCTTCGAAGACTTCATCTGTAACTTCCATTTCTTTTAAGCCGTGTTTATCAAAGATTTGTTTACCGATTGTTGTGTCAGTGTTGTGGA
>NZ_KV808486.1:0-7249 GCF_001812305.1 Staphylococcus sp. HMSC056G08 | reverse complement strand
AATTATACTATAAATTCAACTTTGCAACAGAACCATCTTATAGATGATCAAGCCATTTTTATTGATGATACGAAAGTTGAGGCAAATGCCAATCGATATACATTTGTATGGAAAAATAGTATTCAAAACCTGAGTCAAGGATGAATAAAGACTCTAAAGCATTCTATCATTTTAATCGAATGCCACTCATAACTTATGAAATGTTTATAAAAGATAAAACTAAAAAATATAAAAGTGACATTTCTTAATACTCAAAATGGGGATTATGACGAAATTAACGATGAATTCACTTGTCCGAATAATAAAAGACTAGGATTTAAAAGATATGCCTATAGCCATGATAAATATAGTTTTTAAACGAGACTTTAAATTATATGAATGTGATGATTGTTCAGAATGTCCTCTGAAACACCAATGTATAAAGTATAAACTTCAAATCAAAAACAAAAACCATCTACAGTCAAAAAAAGTTGATGTGGAGCCTGTTTTTTGGATTTATTAAGGCCATTTTGGATTTCACTCGAATGTCCGTTCGAGGAATAAAAAAGACAAAAGAGAACTAGAATTTGTGCTGATGGCACTTAATATAAGAAATGTAACAGCTCAACGATCTGAAAATAATCAAAAAAATTATAAAAAAGACAATTTTTATATTACTTCAATAGAAATTGTCTTTTTTCACTTATCCTAGAACTTTATGTCCCAAACTCTTAACTTTCTTCAATACATTTTTGCCTTAACATCATTGCCAAAAAAGTTCAAACTTTTAATTGTTAATATATCATTATAATATTCATTTTTTTAGTTTTATTTGTGGTACGCTTCTGCGTATCAGATAATGATGCGGTTTTTAATTATTGATAAGGATTGCCATACTTATTACAATACTCATAGAAGCCTCTTTGATACATATAGATTTGCCTTTCAATATTTTCTTTACTATCAAATTCAAGTCCTTTTAAAATGAGTTCGGCAAACTCTAATGCTGCCGTTCCATTAGCAGTAACTAAATTTCGATCTTTTTCTGTAATAATTCAACAAATTTATGCTTTAACAACTTTAAAAAAGACAATTTCACTATTGAGCTCTTAGATTATAAGTTCAGTAGCACAAATTGCAAATGCTCTATCTAATTCTGTGACTGTTTTAATAAAACGTTAACATTTATCCTCACTTAACTCTATCACATCATAATTCATTAACAGATTGACGAACTTATCTGTGTCTATGATTGTATTGTGATTTATCCAAGTTTTTATATTTTTAAGCCCTTCTTCCAAGCTTTCATTGATACCAACATAATCAATAATTAATCAATCTCACTAACCTATTTTTAAATATACTATTAACTTGTGCAATAGTTGCATTAAATGAAATGTGATGTATATTGATTAATCATATACATCACATTCCATCATTATGGAATAGTATCGAATTTTAAACTAATATGAATATATAAGTCATTAAGTTTCAAAAATTTTTCAAATCATTTCAGTATATCAACATGCTATACTATATATATATTTAGAAATTAAACACAATTTTACATTTTATAAAGGAGTACAAAATGTCATTAACAATTAAAGAACTTCATAATATTTTAGGAGGTAATCTCCTTGATGCTGAAGGTAAAGAGGACAATGTTATAAATAATTTTGAGAATTGGTTCCCCTTTATTCATAATAAAAGCACAGCCTACATATCGCCCAATAAGCATACATGGAGACGTTTTGGTAGAGATGCAAACGCAAAAGAAGGTAATGAATATATAAAGAAGGATAAGGAAGATTTAGGATTAATTATTACTGAAACCTATGTTCCTGACATGAAGTTTAAAACTCCTCAATTAGTTATCAATGATTCTGCAAACACACTAACTAAATTAGCTGAAGAAATGAGACTACAGTATAAACACCCTGTTGTTGCTATAACAGGATCAATGGGAAAAAGTTCAACTAGAATGCTGATAAGTGCTGGTCTTAAAGATTATTATCCTCTTCAAAATAGATTTAATAATAACATAAGATCCGCAGTATATTTATTATTATGCAAAATGATTAGACAACCAAATTTTGCTGTTTTAGAAGTATCATTAAACGCATTAAATGCAGTTGGTAATTCATCATATTTAATAAAACCAAATATTGCTATAGTTACTGGTATAGATGCTGCTCATATGTCTACATTTAAAGATATTCTAAATATTGTAGAAGTGAAAGCAAGTATTTTTGATGGTTTAACTCCTGAGGGAGTAGCAATAATTAATAAAGATACATTACATTCAGATATATTAATCGAACGCGCCAAACAAAATACAAGTAATGTTATTACTTATAGTACACATGACTCTAGCGCAACAATTTGTCCTAAATCTATTCAATATAGTAAAGGCTATACAGTTATAACAATTGATTTTAACGGACAAAAATATACTTATAGAATTAATTCAATAAGTGACGGTATGGTTGAAAACTCTCTAGCCACATTTGCTACATTATCGCATTTAGATATACCACTAGAAAGAGCCTTAGAGAACTTAAGTACATTTAAACCATTTGAAAAAGTTTTAAACCTAAAAGAAGTTGAAACACCTAACTATAAAGTTAACTTAATAGATGATACACACAACGCTTCATTACCAGCAATGATTAATGCTATAAAAGCATTTAATACTCAAACAAAATTTTTTAAAGGTAATAAAATTATTGCGATTGGGCAAATTAGTGACTTAGGTAAGCACTCTAAATCATTGCATTTGCAATTAGTTGATGTTCTAGAAAATAGTAATGCAGATTATATTCTATGTATGGATGATGCTTTAAAGAGTGTCGTTACAGGAGTAAAAAGCAAAAATATAACATGGTATTCTAATAGACATCTATTAGAAAAAGATTTATTGTACCTAAATAAACCAGATTCATTAACTCTATTAAAATCATCAGCAGGTGGTACAGAATTTCCAAAATTAGCAAAAGAATTACCTGAGAAATTAAATAAATATAATATTAATAATTCGAACACTTCTTTATTTGATGGTCAATCCTTGAACGGTCGCAGTTATATGATTATTGATGAAAATTATAATGTCATTGAATCTCATAACAGAGAACATTCAGGTACAATTGAAGGCTTAGGCCCTATCTTTAATTATTTAAAAGCTATAGATGATAATGTATCAGAAGATACTATTTTTATTGCTAACTGGGCAACAAATAACAAACTTTATTATGAAGGAAAAGAAACGACAACTTACGAATTGATGAAAGCCATGCTTAATTCACCTATGTATACACCTTCTTATGAATTATCTAAGTATTTATTTGAAAACGGTCCAAAGCGCGATGAATATATCAATTCAAAAATAGAACATTTAAGTCTTTCAAATTCTGTAGCAATAAATTTAACTGGACGTCATACTATGAGAGAACGACAAAACTTCACTGTTGACGACTTATTTAAAATTTTAAAAGCATATAAAAATACCCTATTTAAATTTACTAACGAAATAATTATTGGCAGGAAATATAATAGCGGTATTATAAAAGATAAAGATAAATTTATTATATTTACCTCTTACCCAAACTTAAATGAAATTAAAAATAAACTAAATAATAAATAACAAAAAATGAGGTTGAATTAAAATGATATATTCAGTAGGGAATAGGTTAGGAAATAAATTAACCGGAATTGAAAAAGCGATGATTAATAGACACAACTTATTTAAAAATCACTCGATAACTAGTAAATTGATTTTTGCATCGTGGTCACCTCGTTTACATTTTAATGCAAGTCTATTTCAAATTGAAGATGACGATATATTAAGCTTATATGATGTGCTACAAGACAGTATAAATATAAAAAGCATCCATAAGGACTGGATCACTCATTGGACTAAAGAGTGTAATTATACACTAAAATTTATTGAAAATACCAATGATATAAAGATATATGAAAAAAGCAACTATAGAATGTATGTCCATTTTAATGATAGTAATTACCAACATTTGGATTACATAAATCATTTTGATGTAAATCAACGTAAAATACGTCGAGATCTATATGATTCAAGAGGCTTTTTAAGTTGTTCAAGAACTTTAACAACAAATCAAAAAGTAGTTTGTGAACATTATTACACTCCTGAAGGTACTATAAAGTTCCAAAAATTTTTTAATCCAGAACTTGAAAATTCACAATCACAACTTATTATTTATAACACCGATTCTCAACTTAAGTATTTTAATAATGATCAGGAATTACTAGCATTTGCAATTGAAAAATTGTATAAAAATGGAGATATTTTCCTGAGTGATAAAAATATAAATACTGCACCAATATTCAATAATACTAGTGAAACAATACCTGTTTTAGCTGTTTTGCATAGTACTCATGTCAAGAATATTGACATGGTATATGAATCGGACATCAAAAATACTTATAAACATGTTTTTAACAATCTAAATAGATACTCTGGGATAATTGTATCGACTAAACAGCAACAATTGGATATATCAGCTCGAATAAATAATGAAATCCCTGTTCATACTATACCAGTAGGATATATTGATGAACATTTTACTAATTTAAAAAGAAATAATCATAGTATAAATAATAATAAAATTATTTCCGTTGCACGTTATTCTCCTGAAAAACAGTTGAATCATCAAATTGAATTAGTTTCTAAATTAATTAAAGAATTTCCTAACATCCAACTACATTTGTATGGGTTTGGTAAAGAAGAAGAAAAATACAAGCAACTAATCACTGAATATAATTTAGAAAACAATGTGTTTTTACGAGGGTTTAGAAGAAATTTAAGTGCTGAGATTCAAGATGCTTATATGTCTCTAATTACTAGTAATATGGAAGGATTTAATTTAGGTTTATTAGAAACTATAACTGAAGGCATACCTCCAGTTGGCTATAATTCGAAGTATGGTCCTTCCGAATTAATATTAAATAATGAAAATGGTTATTTAATTAACAAAAATGATAAAGATGAATTATATAATCGAGTGCGAAACCTATTATTAGATAAGACTTTAAGAGATACTTTTTCTCAAGAATGTATCAAGCACTCTAAAGCTTTTTCAAGTAAAATTGTTATGAAGTTATGGGAAGATAGATTTTCTACAATTAATTCAAGTTATGAATAGCTCACATGTTGTTTAGTTTTTTCAGTTATTCTTTATGAAATTAGAATTTTAGTTATATGAAAAATAATTATTAAAGAGCAAATTAAAAATGGTTGATTTCGTTTTTATGTAAATCAACCATTTTTTGTAAGTCATTAATTTAAATTTCAAATACTTATTTTACCTATTAAATGCAAGCTGATATTGTACATATCCAGATAAATAATGTTCGATATCATCAATTCGAACACGATAACCGTGGTGTTTAATAAAGAAACTTCCTAGTATTCTTGATGGGTTTTTAAAATACATAGCAATTTCAGGATAAAAGAATCCAACTCTTTGATAATCTGCTCTAATATTAATTACATCTATCAAATATTGTTCATCTATTAAATTGTTTACCAATTCCTCGCGACCCGTATCTTTCGCTTTTTGAACTAATCTATATGTGGCCATTAACATTTCTAAGAATGTTGGAAATGTTGTTTCACGATTTTTAATATAATCTAAGTAATTATTCACATTTTTGATTCCAAATTCAAAATATTTGTCTTGTGGATTAATTTGAACTAATTCATTCGTACAATATCCTAACCAATGATCATGATATTGCCAATATTTCTTCTCAATGAAACGGTCCATCAAATTTTCTACAGTTTTTAGCCATAGTTCATTTTCATCCTTTTGATACAATCTCAATAAAGCAAGCGCTGCTTCACCATCGTAATAAATAATTCTAAACTTCTCTTTTACGCTTAAATCAGGATAATTCAATAAGTGAGTTGTCTCATATGTATCTTCATCTATCATTGAAAGAATACCTTTAGCCACTTTCTGAGCTGACTCAAGAAATTTAGGATTATCTTCATGCTTTAAATATTCACAAACTGCGAATATAAATGAAGCATTTTGTCCTAATTTGATTTCATTTGCTTCCTCTGTATCATCAAAGATATAGGCTTTATCACCAATCTCAAACAGTTGATTTAAAATGATATAATCAATTGCTTTTTCAACAGGTTGTAAGCTTTTACCTAAATAGGACAGACCCTCAATTAAGGCATAAGTAGAAGAAGAGTGTCTTAAAACATTGTAGAATCCAATTTCATTATCAAAATGAGGAAAATATCCATAAATATATTTACCATTATCTAACAACATATTTTGTAAGAAATTAGTACTACTTTCAATTAATTGATCAATTTCATTATTTAAATCATTTACTTTTCTTAAACCTTTTTTATAGCCTTCGCTATATAGTTCATGTACTTCTTCATCACCTATAAAGAAACCTTGTGTATAGAATTTAATAACTTCTTTTTCATTATAGAACTCACTAGAAAATGCCTTTTTATTTGTAGTATATTTGCGTAAATAATTATTGATGTTTTTTTCCGAAAGAAATAACTCTTTAGTAGTATTATCTGGTCGAACAAAAGCATTCGCGTTAATTTCTTCAGGTAATACTGCAAAATTCCATTGACTATCAAATGCTATACCAAAATCTACATAATTTCTTCTTGTATTGATCAGTGTTTTTTTTAATTCTTTAAATAATATTTTTTCAGTCGAGGTTACAATATCTAATTTAATCCACTCAGGAAATTCCCCAGATTTCTTTTTAAATTTAAGTGCCAATTTTGAAATATCTTGTTTGAGATAATTAGTTTTTTTTAATAACTTAACCTGTGCTTTAACACTTGACTTACCTAAACTAAAAAAAACATAATTATTAATTTCAGTCTTATTATTTACTTCAGATATTAATTTCTCTAATTTATGTTCAAATTCCATTGTTTCCTCCTTATTTTTATATATTTGTCCTATTTCCATTAATTTATATCATAGTATTTAAAATAAAACCAGGCCATGTAAGGCCTGGTTTTAAATTTTACCCAAAATTATGAAGTTTAAATATTATTTTTCTTCATTATTTTTGTTTTTACGACGTCTGCCAACTAAGAATAATCCTCCAAGCGCAGCGAATAGTGAACCAAATAATGTGCCATTATTTTGAGCATCATTACCAGTATCTGGTAACTCTTTATTATTTGGTTTATCTGTTTTGTCATTATGATCTCTATCTGCGTCTGAATCGCTGTCCGCATCAGAGT
>NZ_KV808485.1:0-1506 GCF_001812305.1 Staphylococcus sp. HMSC056G08 | reverse complement strand
GCCTTCTCTTCTGTTGAAGGCTGTTCTGTTGTTGCACCTTCACTTGTTACTTTTTCTTCTGTTGATGCTTGTTCTGTACTAGCATCTTCTTCTGCTGCTTTAGCTACATCATGTCCTGCCCCAAAGATTAATGTTGCACCTACTAAAATTGATGCAGTACCTACTGTGAATTTTCTTATGGAATATTTGTTATTGATATTTGGTAGAAAATCTAATTTCCTTCTTGTTTTTTTCAAAAAAACAGCCCCTTTTTCTTTAGTGTTAATCATAAATATGTCGAAGTAAACAATATAGTGTAATTCAAAGTTTAGTATATCCAAAAAAAATTATATAGCAACAACTTTGAGCAAGACATTCGAGGAAAGTTACATACCTCGACATAGGATTCTTATGAACGTTTGATTTTTGTTAGACTGAATGAAAGTATGTATAATAAATGAACAGTTTTTAGATGTTTTGTAACGAGTTAAACAGCTTAGTGATTATAATTCAAATTAAATTATGTATCAAAGTTAGCTTTAACACTTAATCAGTGTTATTGTATAGTAATGATATAATTAGATTACCTGATATAGAGTAGTTATGGTAGGAACGATTACCTATATTACTATGTATTGAGATAGGAATATAAATGTTAACTATCATATAAAAAAGTTCGAAAATTCGGAGTTTTTATTGTGAGAAACAAAGGAGGATAATTTTTAGAATCGGTCAAATAGAAAATAAAAAGATTAAAGTTATTCTATATTAACGGAGTGGGAAAGATGGATAGAGACTACTTCATTTTTAAAGAAATATTAAACAGTGAAGATTATAAAAAAGTTAAGGCCAACCAAAAATATATATTAGCATTGATGTATTCATTTATGAATGTTTATAACAAATTGTCAATAAACCAAAATCAAATTATTCAATTAGCTAATATAAGTCGAGAAACTTTTAGACAAAGTAAACGGATACTAAAAAAGCATAAACTTATTGAATATACTTATTATTCTAAAGTACATCTAAACATGCCAGTAAATCGGGAGAAAATATATATTCACATTGATTTAATAAATGGAAAATACAGTCATTTAAGTAATGGAGCAAAACTTTTCTATAGTTATTTTTTAAATGAACAAAATAACTTGAATGAGCGCTATATAAAATATACATTATCTGGAATAATGAATGAGTTTGGCGGCACTTATAATACAATAGAAAATATTTGTCAGGAACTAATACAGGAAAAGTTATTAGTTAAAAAGAAAGAAGGCGTTTCATATATTTACCACTTCAAAGAAATATAAAGAATTATAAAATGTATATAACCTACAATCATTAAAAAAAGAAAGTATAGGTGTAGCTAAATCATTAAGCACTTCCGTAATGTAACGCGGCTGGGATATAATTGTTCTGAAACCTAATAAAAATGAAAATCGCTCCTTTTTTATTTGACAGAGAACCAAATAGAACTGGTGGGCTAAAATACAGAGATTAAGCAGCATAAAGTTGCTTGATCTC
>NZ_KV808484.1:0-484 GCF_001812305.1 Staphylococcus sp. HMSC056G08 | reverse complement strand
TTTTGAAAGGTTGCAAATTTCCCTTATGCTCTTAATTTTTATTTTGGACAAAATCAAGATTTCGGTGTTTTTTACAGAAATTTGCGCCTGCAGGAGCTAAAAATCGGTATCAATTTTCGAAGGATTTTATGCAAAATTTTAGTTTGTATGTAACTGGGCAGTGTCTAAAAATTGTCACTGGTTTTGCTAAAATTTTATGATGTGAAGTCAAAATATATTTATTGGCTTTCAAAAGGAAATTGGAATAAATACCTTTGGTTTTGATATATTTTACATATGGGAGGGTATGTTATGGAGATTGTATTACTTGTAATAGCAGGTTTTATTTTAGCAGGGATTGGTTTTTGGATTATGGCAAAATTTTATAAAAAATTATAAGACGTTTGTTTGTTTTACTTTATGTTCTTGAACTTGATTTAGACAAAATCAAGATGTATTTATTTTGCTCTTATTTGCGTTTTAAGCGCTTATATAGAATTTTGGA
>NZ_KV808483.1:0-5038 GCF_001812305.1 Staphylococcus sp. HMSC056G08 | reverse complement strand
TAACGGACAAGCACATTCAGCTTGTCCGTTATTTTTTAACTCCAAATATTTAAATGTTTTTGTTTCGCTTCTCGTTCAGCATCTTTAAGCACATCTCGGTACTTGCCATTCGGCGCAAAGTACTTTTCACGTGCAAGTCCTTGTTTAACTAATTCTTCGTTAAACATATGGTTCTCATCTAACCAAACATAAGCTAAATAGCGGCCATATTGATCTTTCGGCTCTTTATCAAATTCTAAATAAACCTTTTGGTTATTTAAATGCTTCTTGGTATAGTTTGAAGCCTCTTTCCCGTACGGTTGTACAGGTGTATTAGGTTTAACTGTTTCTGGTGTATCCATACCAATCATTCTGACTTTAATTTCACGATTATCTTTATCTGTTGCGATAAAGGTGTCACCATCAATAACACGTTTGACAGTAACCGCTTCTTTATCCCCCATCGATGTCGACGCTTGTTCTCCACCGCTTTGTTTAAAGGGACCTGAATGATTAAAGTATTGGAAACCTAAAACAATTACAGCAATCACTGCAATTACAATGATTGACGACATAGACTTACGTTTCAAAAATTTTCACCTGCTTTGATTAAAGTTATCACCGACTCATCATACCTATTTTTTCATAGGTGCGTCAATTCTCTGATGCACAAAAATTTGGTATGATAGAAACAAGGAATTTGATGAGGAGGCGCGCTATGCAAGCCATTAAAGAAAATATTGTAACGATTGTTGCCGTTGCAGTCGCAATTATCGTCGGCTTGATTTTGCAATATGTATATGAGTTTCCATTACTAGTCACAGCAATTATTGGCATCTTAATGGGAATGCTCGTCGGTTTTATTTTATTTATCATCCAGCAGAATCGAGATAAACACAATAAAAGAAAATAACACAGTATAAATAAACTCGGAAATGAGACAGCTCACTTCCGAGTTTTTCTTATCTTATAAAATTGGTGTAATCAGTTTTGAGAAGCCCTCTTTCATTTTAATCCAGAATGAACGATTCGCATAACGTGCTTTCGTTAATTCTGTTGAAAGTGTGATATCATGTTCAAACGCTTTACGTAACTCTGTAGCGATTTCTTTGTTATACATAAAAGCGTTGACTTCAAAGTTTAATTCAAAGCTTCTGAAGTCCATGTTGGCTGAACCGACACTAGCCACTTCATCATCAATTACCATCGTTTTAGAATGGATAAACCCATTATTATACGTATAGATTTTGACACCAGAGTCTAATAGCTCTGCCGCATGGTAATACGTTGCCCAATATACAAACGGATGGTCAGGCATATCAGGAATCATCAAGTGAATGTCTACTCCTGAATTTGCGGCCATCTTCAACGCATTGATATAAGAATTATCTGGAATGAAGTAAGGACTCTGCATATAAATCGATTTTTTAGCTGAGTTAATCATTTTTGTATAGCCGAATTCAATTTCATGCCAGTTATCATCAGGTCCGCTTGAACAAATCTGAACAGAAGCTTCCCCTACATCTTCTTTCACTGGGAAGTATTTAGGTTTATATGGCAACGTTTGACGTTTAGATTGAGAGTTCCAATCCAACATAAAGCGTAATTCTAACGCATCCACTGCAGAACCTTTAATTCTGACATGTGTATCTCTCCAATAA
This sequence comes from Staphylococcus sp. HMSC056G08, assembly GCF_001812305.1. Lineage (NCBI taxonomy): Bacteria > Bacillati > Bacillota > Bacilli > Caryophanales > Staphylococcaceae > Staphylococcus > Staphylococcus sp. HMSC056G08. The sequence continues at coordinate 3,398 of NZ_KV808483.1, read as the reverse complement.
CCGAATTTTTTACTTAAGCCTAAGTATTCATCTCCAACGTTGAAACCACCGATATAACCGATTTGACCGTCAATTACAACAATCTTTCTATGGTTACGGTTATTAATTCTGAAGTTGATTAACGGCAGTTTGCTTGCGAAGAAAGCTTCAACTTGCCCACCAAGCTTTCTAAAACGCTTGAATTGGCGCAAGGTTAACTTTTTCGAGCCAATATCATCATATAATAATAAGACCTCTACACCCGCTTCTAAACGCTCTTCTAAAGCATCAATAATGCGATGGCCTAAACCATCTAATTCAAATACATAATACTCTAAGTGGATGAAAGACTCCGCTTTTTTAATATCTTCAATCATTTGATCGTATAATTTATGGCCATCGACAAACACATCGATATCATTACCTTCTGTTAAGAAAGCAGGTTGTCTCGTTAACAGCATATTTACTAAGTCATGATGTCGTTGAACTATTTCATTATCACTTTGTATCTGATTTTGTTGAACTTGGTAACGTTGTTCATTGATAATATCATCAAATTGTTCTATATCTTTTCTGTAATCTTTGTATAACTTTTTCTTTGATACGCCTCTTCCAAATAAAATGTATAAGAAGAAACCTAACACTGGTGCGATAAATAAAATAAACAACCAAGCCCATGTGGCACTTGTCGACCTATTTTTCAAGAAGATGATATTAAAGGCAACAATCAAATTCAAGATTGTGAATAAGATAAATATGCCTAGCAATATATCACCTAGTAATCCTGGTACGTAAAAGGCTATCATTGTCTCAACTCCATTCTTGCGATTCATTTTAAACTCTTACATTGATTTAATGGTAAGTTAAAACGTCTATCATTTAATATAAATAAGATAAAACTATTTTAACATTTATAATCGCTTAAGACATCATATAAACAACTGAAATATCAGTACTTGAGTACGTCTAATTTCACATTTCATTTAGTCAAATGTTTATGTCTAACGCAACTTAGGTATAATTTTACATAGAGAAAGTCATAGTAGGTTCTCTCTTATTTAAGTAAAAACGCAGTAAATCGGAACGAAAATGTGAAATGTTTTTGAATGGTTCGTGTTTTAATTTGTTAGAATTATCAGAAAATATATGTTGAACCCTTGATATATAAGGCTTTTTATACTGATGTTAGGAAACCTTACATATTTTTGTAATTTCGGTTTATTTGTGATAAGTTAATAACAAGTTCAAAAATAGAGGTGATGGAGAAATGTCAAATGATGCACTTCGCAGAAACATGGCCGTCTTCTCTATGAGTGTCGTAAATCAATTGACTGAGCTAACACCAAGACAGGTACGGTATTACGAAGCACATGGACTCGTTAAACCAGAGAGAACACCCGGTAACAAAAGATTATTTTCGATGAATGATTTAGATCGCCTGTTAGAAATCAAACACCTATTAGAAAAAGGGTTTAACCTAAAAGCAATCAAACAAATCATTTATCAAGATGATCAACATTTGTCTACTGATGAAAAAGCCATCAGAAAACACGTTATCGTTGAAGCAACACAGAAACCGCAACAGGAAGCTATCCCGATAAATCGAGGCGACCTATCTCGTTTTATCAAATAATTCACTGGAGGATTTAAAACATGGCAAAACGTACATTTACAAAAGATGACATCCGCAGATTTGCTACTGAGGAAAACGTAAGATATTTACGCTTGCAATTCACTGACATTTTAGGAACAATCAAAAATGTTGAAGTACCTGTAAGTCAATTAGAAAAAGTATTAGATAATGAAATGATGTTCGACGGATCTTCAATCGAAGGTTTCGTTCGTATTGAAGAATCAGATATGTATTTACACCCTGACTTAGACACTTGGGTTATCTTCCCTTGGACAGCAAGTCAAGGTAAAGTTGCACGTTTAATCTGTGACGTATACGGTACAGATGGTAAACCATTCGCTGGTGACCCACGTACTAACTTGAAACGTGTCTTAAACGAAATGGAAGAATTAGGCTTCACTGATTTCAACTTAGGGCCTGAACCAGAATTCTTCTTATTCAAATTAGATGAATATGGCGAACCAACATTAGAATTAAATGACCATGGCGGTTACTTTGACTTAGCTCCTACTGACTTAGGTGAAAACTGCCGTCGTGATATCGTATTAGAATTAGAAGACATGGGCTTTGACATTGAAGCCAGCCACCACGAAGTTGCGCCTGGCCAACATGAAATCGACTTCAAATACGCAGATGCCATCACTGCATGTGATAACATCCAAACTTTCAAACTTGTTGTTAAAACAATTGCACGTAAACATAACTTACATGCGACATTTATGCCAAAACCATTATTTGGTGTAAACGGAAGCGGTATGCACTTCAACGTTTCTTTATTCAAAGGTAAAGAAAATGCATTCTTCGATCCAAATGGTCGTGACCAAATGACTGAAGAAGCTTACCAATTCATCGCAGGTATCTTGAAAAACGCACGTGGATTCACTGCTGTATGTAACCCATTAGTAAACTCATACAAACGTTTAGTTCCAGGTTACGAAGCACCATGTTATATCGCTTGGAGTGGTAAAAACCGTTCTCCATTAGTACGTGTCCCAACTTCACGTGGTTTATCTACACGTGTAGAAGTTCGTTCAGTTGACCCAGCAGCTAACCCATATATGGCTTTAGCAGCAATCTTAGAAGCTGGTTTAGACGGTATCAAAAACAAACTTAAAGTTACTGAACCTGTAAACCAAAATATCTATGAAATGAACCGTGACGAACGTGAAGCAATCGGTATCGAAGATCTTCCTTCAACACTTTACACAGCATTAAAAGCAATGCGTGAAAACAAAATTGTTAAAGATGCTTTAGGTTCACACATTTATAATCAATTCATCAACTCTAAATCAATTGAGTGGGATTACTATAGAACACAAGTATCTGAGTGGGAACGCGAACAATACATGAAATTGTATTAATCACTACGCACACAGGTGCTAAACAATAGGGATAAAAAAAGAGGCCGACTGGCCTCTTTTTTGTTGCTATCTTAATCTTTTATTGCGTTTTATCTTACCAAGTTTATACAAAATGAAAGAAACTGCTACCATATATATTCCTAACACCGAATAGAAAAATACAGGTCCTAAAGATTTACTTGCTTCAAAGCACAACAGCATCATTAATGATAAGACAAATAATAAGGTACGATAAGTCAGAACCATAACGTTCTCCTCCACTTCGTTGATTCATGTACCTTCTTTTTCTCTCACATGTTCATTTTTATTATATCTTTTATTTATTAAATTTCATATACTTCATAGTATTTTTTCTGTGTTTTCATTAAAAAACCGACGCAAAATTGCGTCGGTCAGACTGTCGACAAAGTCCTACGGACTTGTCG